>NZ_JBHDYC010000010.1:0-195401 GCF_041894845.1 Natrinema sp. H-ect4 | reverse complement strand
TCACGAGGAGCACCGTTTCAACCGCGATGAGTCCCCGCCCCGCTCGCGAGGATTTCGTCCGGTCGTTCGACCGCCGCGAGGAATCGAGTGGTGGAAATGTAGGAGTATTAGTGATATCCACGCCCGTGCCCAAATTCCGGCCGATTCGGACAAGAACATTTAACTAATGGGTGTTATTATGCTCGAGCATCCAATATGGGGGCATTCGAGACACTCGCGACGTACTTCGGGTTCGACGAACACGATACCGACCTCGGGACGGAAACGGTCGCGGGAATAACGACGTTCCTCGCGATGTCGTACATCATCGTCGTCAATCCGCTCATTCTCAGCGAGGCGATCGCACTCGAGGGCTACGATGCCGGCGAAGTCCAACAGATGATCGCCGTCGCGACGATCCTCGCGTCGGCGGTCGCCATCTTCGTCATGGCGTTCTGGGCCAACAGACCGTTCGGCCTCGCGCCCGGGATGGGGCTGAACGCGTTCTTCGCGTTCACGGTCGTCATCGGCCTCGGGGTCCCGTGGCAGGTCGCGCTCGCGGCTGTTTTCGTGGAAGGGATTATCTTCATCGCGCTGACGGCGGTCGGCGCGCGGAAGTACATCATCGAACTGTTCCCGGAACCCGTCAAATTCGCGGTCGGGGCCGGGATCGGCGTCTACCTGCTCTTTCTGGGACTTCAGGAGATGCAGATCGTCGTAGACCATCCGGACACGCTCGTCACGCTGGGTAACGTCGCGACGAGCGCGGTCGCAGCGCTTTCGGTCGTCGGCCTCGCACTGATGCTTATCCTTCACGCTCGCGGGATTCGAGGATCGATCGTCATCGGAATCCTCACCACTGCCGTCGCTGGATGGGTGCTGACCGTCGCCGACGTCGTCTCCCCGGGCACGCTCGTTCCCGCCGCTACCTACGATCAGATTTCCAGTGACGGGATCCTAAGCCTGATCGCGAACGTCCAGTACGACTTCACGCCGCTGGCCGCCGGCTTCGTCGACGGCCTCGGGATGATCACCGACGACCCGCTCGTGTTCACGCTGGTCGTCTTCACGTTCTTCTTCGTCGACTTCTTCGATACGGCCGGGACCCTCATCGGTGTCTCACAGATCGGCGGATTCCTCAACGAGGACGGTGACCTCCCTGAAATCGAGAAGCCGCTGATGGCCGACGCGATCGGCACCACCCTCGGTGCGATGGTCGGAACGTCCACGGTGACGACATACATCGAATCGTCAACCGGCGTCGAGGAGGGCGGGCGAACCGGCTTCACCGCTCTCGTCGTCGGCCTCCTCTTCATGCTCTCCTTGCTCATCGTGCCGCTGATCGGTGCCATCCCGCAGTACGCATCGTACCTCGCGCTGGTCGTCGTCGGCATCATCATGCTGCAGGGTGTCACCGACATCGACTGGCAGGATCCGGCCTGGGCGATCTCCGCCGGGCTGACGATCACGGTCATGCCGCTGACCGCGTCTATCTCGAACGGACTCGCCGCCGGGATCATCAGCTACCCGCTCGTCAAAGCCGCGACGGGTGAAACCGAAGACATCTCCGTCGGACAGTGGATACTCGCCGTCGCGTTCATCCTCTATTTCGCCGTCTTCTTCGCCGTCGACGCCGGAATGGTCTCGTTCTAGCGTCGACTGCCGCTCTCCGTCGGCGACGGCTGTTCTTCCCGATCTGACCGCAGGGCCCTCGGAACCCTCGGTTCCGGCAACCGCCCGGTCGACCGGTGGGATAATACGTCTTCCGTGGCAATACGCCCGTATGGCAGACATCACGATGTACGATCTTCCCGGCTGTCCGTTCTGTGCGAAGGTCCGATCGAAGCTCGACGACCTCGAACTCGAGTACGATACCATCGAGGTGCCGCGCTCGCACGCCGAGCGCACCGAAGTCGAGGACGTCAGCGGACAGACCGGCGTCCCCGTCATCGTCGACGAAGCGAACGACGTCGACGGGATGAGCGAGAGCGACGATATCGTCGCATACCTCGAGGAAACGTACGGAAACGGCGCAGCCTGAAGGCCGAAAGGTGACCGCAGTTCATTCTTCGCAGTCAGCGAGACTAACGAGCCTAGCGATTACTATTCCCACCAGAATCGGTTCGAAAACAGGCTGAATACCGTGAACACGAGGTAGCCGCCAACAACGTAGATGCCGACGAATACTGCTGCATCGGCCGCCGTCGTAACGGTCGTCCCGGAATTGAAGACGAGTCCGAAAACTGCGAGGGTGAGAACGAGGAGCGCACGGTGACGACTGACAATTTCGACAGTCCATTGCCTCTCCATAGGCGTTCCTCGCGGTCAGCATTCGAAAAACTGTCGTCCGTCGTGAGTGTTATCGGTCGGATCAGGCCGCTTCTTCGTACTCGGAGCGCTCTCGAATGACGTCCCGGAGTTCGTCGGTGTTCCGGAACGTCGCGAGTTCGTCGCGCTCGACCAGAGCAGTGCCGTCGACGGACTCCTGTTTCGCTCGGTCGACGACGTAAACGGATTGCGTGCGCGTGACCTGGCCGATCGAACTCATGATCCGGGCGCGTTTCTCCGCGGCCTTCGTGAACTTTGAGTGGCCGGTCAGCACGATGTCGCTGTCGTCTTCGTCCTCGCTGACGGCCGTAAACGGCGACCGTGCCGTCGGATGGACGCTGTAGCCGGCCCTCGTAAGAACGGCGACCACCTGTTCGTCGTCCGGATCCGCGTCGGGATCGTCCGGCGTCGCCTCGCTCTCGTGGACATCGTCTGCGCCCTCGAGGACGTCGACGGGGCTCGTAAGCGGGGCATCGAACATCTCCTCGAGCGTCATCGCGACTTCGACGGAGGCGTTCATGCCGTCCTCGTACTTTGAGACTGTCCGCCGGGAGACGCCGAGTTCGCTGGCGAGTTGGCCGAGGCTCCAGTCGCGGTCCTCGCGCTCGTCGGCCAGCAGGTCGCCGTCGATATTGACATAGAGGCCGCCGGGGGCGGCGTAGATCAGCGGCGGGACTTCCTCGATGAACAGGTTATACGCCGTATCGGGGCTGAAGACGGGGACGCCGTGTCGGAAGTAGACGACGTCGGGTTTCAGATCTTCGTCGCGGCTGCGCAGGCCGATAACCAGGGGCGTCGCATTGAGGTAGGTTCCCAGGCGTCGCATCTCCTGGCCGGTCGCCCGGTTGAACGCGTCGATGTTCGCGAGAATCTTGACGAGGACAAGGTCCTCACCGCGTCGTGCGGCGATATCGAAACTCTTCGGTCGGATCGCACACCGATCACTCACCATGAATCCCGCGTCCTCTAACATCGCGGTCACGTTACCGACAAGTGCGGAGCGGGACATACGGGGTTGTAAGCGATTCCTCCTATAAGACATTTTCCCCGGGATGTCCGTGTCCCGTGTCGCGATTGCGGGTCGTATCGGGAGTATACTTATATAGGTGATTGCGCGACTGCGGTGACGGGGATCCCGAAAGGCGTTACTCGACTGGCGTGCAAGCACGGGCGATGACCGTCGTCGGGATCGACGATACCGACTCGCGCGAGCGAGGCATGTGTACGACGTACGTCGCCAGAGAGATCGCAGACCGGCTCCAGAAAGCTGACTTGGCGACCGTCTCGAGGCTGCTCCTCGTCCGGCTCAATCCCGCCGTCGAGTACAAAACGCGGGGGAACGCCGCGCTCGCGATTCACACCGAATGCGACCCCGACCGCGCCTTCGAGATCGCTCGCGAGCGACTCGAGGCGCGTTCCGAAACCGACGACGAGCGGACGAATCCTGGACTGGTCGTGGCGGCTCACGATCCGGACGAAGCCGTTCCCGCAGACGACGTGAGTCGATTCACACACGCGGCGATCCGGGACCACCTCGAGATTTCCGACGCCGCGGCCCTGATCGACCGACACGGCTATCAGTCGTGGCACGCCGGCGACGGCCGCGGGCGGATCGGCGCGCTGGCCGCGATCGGCGCGTGGACGGCACTGGGTGAGTGGACCGACGAGTACATCGCCTACCGCGAACCCGAGCGCTGGGGGACGCCTCGCGAGGTCAACCACGAGAGCGTCTTCACAGCAGCGGAGTGGGGCTATCCCGACGTGTGGGACACGGTCGACCGCGACGAGAACGAGACCGTCTGCGTCCCTCACACGCCCGGCCCGATCCTGTACGGGATCCGCGGCGACGAGACGGACGCCGTCCGGGCCGTCGCCGACCGAATCGAGAGCGAACCCGTCGCCACCACCCAGCGCTTCGTGACCAATCAGGGGACCGACGTTCACCTGCAAGACGGCGCGATCGGAGACGTCGCGGACGGTCGAGCCTACCGGCTCGAAGGCCGGGTCGCGAGCGAGCCCGAGACGCGGCGCGGCGGACACGTATTCGTTACTCTCGAGTCGCCGATCGATGGCGATGTGGTCAGCGACGGTGCGGCCAACGACAATGCGACTAACGACGGTGCGGCCAACGACAATGCGATTAACGACGGTGCAGCCACTGACGAGACGACCGGTGACGAATCGGCGAACCGACTCGCGTGCGCCGCGTTCGAACCGACGAAGCGCTTTCGGAATCGCGTGCGAGCATTGCGCGTCGGCGACCGGATCACCGCCTGCGGCGAGGTGTCCGACGGAACGCTCAAACTCGAGAAGTTCGCCATCCGCGACCTCGTGCGGACCGAACGGGTCACACCGATCTGTCCCGGCTGCGAGCGAACGATGGAGAGCGCCGGCAGAAATCAGGGCTATCGCTGCAGGGACTGCGGGACTGACGCTGCGGGGAAAGCGAACCGATCGCTCGAGCGCGATCTCGAGCCGGGGTGGTACGAGGTGCCGCCGTGTGCGCGCCGACACGTCGCGAAGCCGCTCGTCCGCGGCGGATTCGACGCGCCGACGCATCCGGAGCGGTAGCTCGGTCCGATTCTCGCGGAATGAGTCCGAGACGGGCTGCAGAGCGTGAGACGACGACCGCTTGACGCCGACGAGTTAGCGGACGCTGATGCCGTGGCGAGCGAGAAAGTCGCTCGCGGCTTTGATTTCGACGGGACTGCCGATGATTCGGCAGTGGTCCTCGCCGTCCGAGACGACGGAGACCGTAAACTCATCGTCGAGCTGCGCTTCGAGGCCCTCGAGCGTCTCCCGGGGGAGGACGATCTGGGTACTGTCACGCAGCTGCGACGCGTTTGTCATAGGGAACTCATTCCTCGCGCACCGCTTATGTGTGTCGAAGTTCGTTGGTATTGGTAATGATTTCAGGTGAGGGTGGTCCGTGCATGATCCTTCGGCAGAGAAGCGTAGCCCGGTATCTGGCGGCCCCGCTCGAGTGTCGAGCCATGGTGATCGGTACCAGTGTCAGCCCGTTCCGTGGACCGTCACGATTCGCTCGTCGCTCGCGTGTGGCGACCGAACGACGATCGGGAAGGTGTCGTCGTTGGCCACGGGGTAGGTTTCGTAGCCGAGCGAGAGCCGCTGGGATTGGCCGGGATTGAGGCTCACGCGGAGCGTATCGACGACCTCCGGCGAGTGGCCCACGACGAGCTGGACGTCGTGTCTGCCGGGTTCGCTCCCCACGTTCTCGACGACGGCAGTCACCGAGAGCCACTCGCCACCGGTCACCGGCGCGTTCGTCCCGGTAATCGAAACCGCAAACGTCGCCTCGTCCCGTTCCCCACCGTCGCCGGTATCGTCCCCGTTGCGGCCGTAGACGAGCACCGGCTGTGTGGCCGTATCATCGCTCGTCTCCACGTAGACGGGGAACTCGTCGTCGTTCTCGACGGGATAGGTTTCATACCCCAGCGTGACGGTCGTCGTCTCGCCAGCGCCGACGATCACCCCCTGCGTGTCGACCGTCGTCGGGTCGTCCCCAACGACGAGTTTGACGTCCCGGCTGGCCGGCCCGTCGGCGGTGTTTTCGAGCGTGGCTGTCACCTCGAGCCATTCTCCACCCGTCACGGGTGCGTTCGTCTCGAGGCCGGTCACCTCGAGGTGGCCGTGACTCTCGGCGTCGTCGGTTCCGATGACGGTGACGTCGGTCTCCGATGCTGCGTGACGTGTCTCGACGCGAACGGGGAACGTCTGCGTGTTGCGCACGGTTGCCGTCGTGAACGCGAGTTGGACCGTCTCGCTGTTCCCCGCGAACACCTCGACCGTTTCGCTGTCGACGTGCGTAGGGTCGTGGCCGACGATCAGCTCCGGCACCGCCTCGACGAACGCGTGGTAGGTGGAGTCCCCGTCGATCGCGATTTCTGCGTCGACGGTGAGATCGTCACCCGCTCGGACCGGCGCGTTCGTCCCGGTGATCGTGACGTCGCGGAACGCGGCGATCGACGGCCCCTTGGTGCGGGCGACCGACAGTCGGCCGTCGCGACAGGCGACCCACGCCATCATCGGATAGCCGCCGATGAACCAGATCGCGTCGCGACCGGATATCGCGTACGTGACTGTCGCCGTCGCCCCCGACAGCGAAGTGCTGTCGACGTACGTTGCGTTGCGCCCTTCCTGCCAGAAGAGCCGTCGCAGCGCCCCGGATTCGTCGGCCAACGACGCGGTCACTTCGATGTCGTCGCGCACCGTGATCGTGGCGTCCGGTCCCGGATCGCAGGTCACGTCGACGCTCGGTGGCGCCGGCGCGCTCTCGGTGACCTCGACCAACCAGGTGATCGTCGTTCCGTCGACGGTCACGCCGACCTCGTACGTCCCTGACTCGTCGAACTGACCGGAGGCCGCCGGGTTCCCCGTGACGTACGTGTAACTATAGAACGGATCCGCCGGTGTGACGTCAGGCTCGTTCGATCCGTCGACCTGCCAGTCGGTCGCCCGCGGTTCAACTCCCGGGGTCGCCGCGATTTCGAACCCGATTCCGTCGCCGGGTCGGACGGCCGTCGTGCGCTCCGCCGGGACGACTCGCTCGAGGGTGCCCGTCTGCGCACCCCCGACCCCCGTCGTCGCGATAGCACCCACGCTACTCCCCACTGCCGTAACGTACTCTCGCCGTCGCATACGATGACAGATGCATCACAGAACGGTATAGCTAACACAACCTTGGCGAACGGAACGCAATTGAGGAAACGAGTGTTCAGGTCGACGGCAAGTCCGGGAACGCCCTGGCCTGGTCGCTGTGGTCGTTCGAGTCGGACCGAGCGCGGCGGGGCTCGTCCGGACGCCATCGCTTTGCGTGCTTCAACGCGTGTCTCGAAAGGGTTTTTCGGCGCGACCGGTTGCATACTGACAAATGGGGCTCGAGGATGAAATCGAGGAAATCGAGGACGAAATAGCCAATACGCCCTACAACAAGTCGACGGAGGCCCACATCGGCCGGCTGAAGTCGAAGCTCGCGGAGAAGAAAGAGAAACTCGAAACGCAGCAGTCCGGATCGGGCGGCGGCGGCGGGTATTCCGTCGAGAAGCACGGCGACGCGACGGTCGCGCTGGTGGGGTTCCCGAGTGTCGGCAAGTCGTCGCTGCTGAACTCCCTGACCAACGCCGAGAGTGAAACCGGCTCCTACGAGTTCACGACGCTGGACGTCAACCCGGGGATGCTCAACCACCGCGGCGCGAACATCCAGCTGCTCGACGTGCCGGGGCTGATCGAGGGCGCGGCGGCGGGCAAAGGCGGCGGTCAGCAGGTGCTGGCGGTCGTCCGAAACGCCGACCTCATCATCTACATGCTCTCGGTGTTCGAGATCGAGCAGTACGACCGGCTCCAGGAGGAGCTCTACGACATCAACATCCGCGTCGATCAGGAGCCCCCGCAGGTCACGGTCCGGCCGAAGATCAAAGACGGTATCAAGATCACCTCGAGCACCGACCAGGACCTAGACGAAGAGACGATCAAGCAGGTCATCCGCGAGCACGGCTACGTCAACGCCGTCGTCAACCTGCAAGAGAACGTCTCCATCGACCGGCTGGTCGACGGGCTGATGGACAATCGGGAGTACATTCCCTCGATCACCTGCGTCAACAAGGTCGATCTGATCGACCCCGGCTACAAGGAGACGGTCGACGAGGAGTTGCGCCAGCGCGACTTAGACCCCGAGGAAGTGACGTTCATCAGCGCCGAGGAGGAGAAGGGCCTCGACGTGCTCAAGGATCGAATCTGGGAGCGACTCGGTCTCATCCGTGTCTACATGGAGAAACCCGGCCGCGGCATCGATTGGGAGGAGCCGCTCGTCGTCCAGCGGGGAACAACCGTCGGCGAGGCCATCGAGAAACTCGGCGGCGAGATGGAAGAGCGATTCCGCTTCGCCCGGGTCACCGGCCCCAGCGCGGCCCACGATCAACAGCAGGTCGGGAAAGATCACGTCCTCGAGGACGAGGACGTACTGAAGCTGATTCTGCGGCGGTAGTACGTTCTGCGGTCTTCGACATAGTACTGCTGTGTCGGGCGTGGTCGGCGTTCACCACCCTTTGTTCGTAGTTTGTACTGGCTGGAAGGCGTATCATTCCAAAAACCACTCATTTATACGATGATTGAATCCGGGCCAATCACACGCCTCTGTGGGCTTTCGAACCATACTGATATTTGTTAGACAATATTCGAATCGGAACGGTGAAAAATATCCGGCGGCCCCAAGACTAGGTAGCTATGGTTGATTTCGGGTGGTTCACGCAGCTGATCGATTCCGGGGCGCTCTCGCTCGTGCCGCCGTTGCTCGCGATCGTCCTCGCGATCGTAACCCGTCGGCCGATGCTCTCCCTGTTTCTGGGCATCTGGTCGGGGGCGATCATCCACACCGGGGGCATCGGCATCGCACAGACCTTCGACTGGATCGTCAGCGCGATCATCGTCGACGACGGCTTTCACGTCCAGATCCTCCTCTTTACGCTCCTGTTGGGCTCGGGTGTCGCGCTCATCTGGCGGCTCGGCGGCGCGATCGCCGTCCGCCGGTGGGCGACCGAGCGCCTCGAGTCCCAGCGGGCCGTCGGGCTGACCACGTGGGGCCTGGGACTTGCCATGTTCTTCGACGACTACGCCAACACGGCCATCGTCGGGAGTACGATGCGCGAGATATCCGACGAGCTTCGGGTCTCCCGCGAGAAGCTCGCGTACATCGTCGACTCGACGGCCGCGCCCGTCGCGACGCTGGGCATCTCGAGTTGGGTCGCGTTTCAGCTGTCGCTGATCAGCAGCGCGTACGAGGACATGGGTGTCGCGAGCGAGGCACCGACGGCGTTCGCGACGTTCGTGGGCTCGATTCCCTACAACACCTACGCACTGCTGGCGATCGTCATGGTCGGGATCGTCGTCTACACCGGTCGAGACTACGGCGAGATGCTGGACGCCGAACACCGCTCGCGGACGACGGGGGCGGTCAACCGCGAGGGCGCACAGCCGCTCCAGAAGGTCGAGGAAGATCTGGGTGTACCGATTGGCGACCGTCCGATGCTTCGAACCTTTTTCGCGCCCGTCGTCGTCCTGATCGCGGTGACGCTCGGAAGAGCGTTCTGGACCGGGTACCAGTCGTGGCTTTCGAGCCAGGCCGAGGCGGGAGCGCCGACGGCGTTCGGTGCCGCCGCGAATGACGCGGGACTGACGCAAGTTCTCATCGACATCGTCGGCGCGGGAAACTTCGCGACGGCGCTGATCTGGGGCTCGTTCGCCATGGTCGTGACCGCGATCGCGATCGGACTGGCCTACGGCCTGTTCGATATCGGCGACGGCGTCGATACCGTCATCGACGGCTTCGGTATCATGCTGACGGCAGTGACGATCCTCGTGCTCGCATGGACGATCAGCAGCGTCGCGGAGACGCTCGGAACCGGCGAATTCGTCGCGAGCGTCGCCGAACCGTACATCACGGCGGAGTTGCTCCCCGTTCTCATCCTGCTCGTCGCCGCGTTCGTTGCGTTCACCATGGGGTCGTCGTGGGCGACGATGGGACTCGTGACGCCCATCGCCATCCGGGTCGCCTACGAGTTCGGGACCGGATTCGAACTGGTTCCGGTCGCCGTCGGTGCCGTCTTCTCCGGCGCGATCTTCGGCGATCACGCCTCACCGATATCCGACACGACGGTGCTCTCGGCGACGTTCAGCGGGGCTGACCTGATCGACCACGTCCGAACGCAACTGCCCTACGCCTTGACCGTCTTCGGCGTGGTCGTCGGCTGTTACCTGCTCAACGGCTACCTCGGCGTGCCCCCGATCGTCTTCCTGCCGCTCGGCGTCGTCGCCCTCGTCGGACTCGTCGTCGGCCTCTCGAGACTCGACGCCGACCGGAAGGGGCTCGAGCCGGTCCCGACGAGCCCGGCCGCCGACCTCGCCGAACGAGACGCCGAGGTCGACGCCGATTCGCCTGAGCGGTCCGGCTAGACCGCCGCCTTCGCCAATTTTTTGGAGCGCGCAGGTGTCCGTTCGCGTATGGACGGAACGCTCGATCACACGATGATCCGCGTCGCTGACCTCGAGGAATCGCTCGAGTGGTATCAGACGCACCTCGAGTACGAGGAGAAAGATCGCTTCGAGGGCGACGGCTTCACCATCGTCTACCTCGGGCCGGAAACGATGCACGAGGACGGGGCGATGCTCGAAATCACCCATAACGAAGGCGAGGAGCCCGAGGTGGGCGACGCCTGGGGCCACATCGCGGTCCGGGTTCCGGAGGGCGAACTCGAAGCGTACTACCAGCAACTGATGGACGAGGGCGTCGAGGACTACCGCGATCCCGAGTCCTGTGGCGGCCGGTACGCGTTCGTGAAAGACCCCGACGGACACGAGATCGAGATCGTCCAGCGCGATCAGGGCGCGCTGTGGTCGCTCGATCACACCATGATCCGCGTCGAGGACGCCGACGAGGCGCTGGGCTTCTGGACCCGAAAGTTCGAGTACGACGAGGTCGGCCGCTGGGAGGCCGACACCTTCGCGAACTACTTCGTCGAACCCGAAGACGCCGCCCCCGAGGCGATGTCCGTCGAACTCACGTACAACTACGACGGCCGCAGCTACGAGATGGGCGACGCCTGGGGTCACCTCTGTCTCCGCATCGACGACCTCGAGGAGGACTGGGATCAGCTCATGGTGCGGGAGGCCGCGGACTACCGCGATCCCGAGAGCTGTGACAACATGTACGCGTTCACGACCGACCAGGACGGCCACGAGATCGAACTCATCGAGCGCGACCTCGAGGCCGACTCGCTGTTCCCCTTCTAGACGGGATTCTCGTTCTGGGCTCGGCTGCTCCATCAATAGATTTCCACTCGCCTGGCCTCTCGATCGATTCGACGGTGCTACAGGTGTTGTGGACAGCAGTAGAACGCACGTCTCGAGTGGCTCTCGAGCCCGTCACACGCCCGTGGAGGGCAGCGTCTCCTGCGTAGGAGGCTCGTGGTGGTCGGGAACCGCCGTCGTCCGTTCGAACTCATCGAGTCCCTCGAGGGACGCACAGTTGTTGTAGTGATCAGCGGTGTAGTCGGTGAACTCGCCGGATTCGAACGCGGTCCGGAGCTCCTGACAGTGATCGCGGACGGTCATGTCGGCCTCATAGCCGAGCACGTCGGCGATCCGATCGAAGGCGACCCGGTAACTTCGGTCGTCCGTCCGATCGTCGTGATACTCGATCGTGGCGTCGGGGAAGCAGTCGGAGACGATCGTCGCGAGTTCGTCGATCCGGTAGTTCTGTCGCGTCGATCCGACGTTGAAGACGGTATCCCCGACGTCCTCGATGGGCGCAGTCAGGCAGTCGACGTAGGCGCGTGCGGCGTCGTTGACGTGGACGTTCGGCCGATACTGATCGCCGCCGAAGACGGGAATGACTCCCTCGTGGTAGGCCTTGGCGGGCAGCACGTTCCCGACGAGATCGAATCGCATTCTGGGCGAGCAACCGTAGACCGTCGCCATCCGGAGAATCGTCGGCGAGAAGTTCCCATCGGCGAAGGAACGAAGTACTTGTTCGGACTGGATCTTCAACCGGGCGTACAGCGAGACGGGGTTGAGCGGCGCGTCTTCGGTGCAGTTCCCGTGGTCGGCTTCGGCCCGCCCGTAGACGCTACAGGAGGACGCGAACAGGAAGCGATTGATCTGATAGTACTTGCACAGCGACGCCAGCAACTGCGTCGAGTGATAGTTGTACTCGAGGGTCTTCCGCGGATCGAGTTCGGAGGCGGGATCGCCGACGATGCCGCCGAGGTGGACGACGGCGTCGACTCCCGCGACCGCGTCGATGACCGTCTCGACCGATCGAGCGTCGCCCTGGATCACCGAAAATCGGTCGCGCTCGAGGAGGTCGGCGATTCCGGAATCACCGTACAACAGCGGATCGAGCACGCGGACGTCGAACCCGTCGTCGAGCAGTTGTCGGCAGAGAACGGATCCCAGATACCCCGCACCGCCGACCACGAGGACCGTCTGGACGGCAGTCGGATCGATTCCCCCGTCGTGCGGTCGGTCGTCGTCGGCCATCGCGGCCACGTCGACGCCGCCGTCCCCGTCGACGACCGGGACCACGCTGGAGCCGGTCCGGTCACGTTCCATCGCGAATCCGATCCGGTCTCCCGTCGTTGCAGTGCCGGTCCGATCCCCCGCCGTCGCGTCGGGTCGATCCCCACTCGCCGCGGACCCGTTTCGATCGGCCTCAGTCTTCGAACTCGGCAGTCCGCCGATCCGACGACTCGTTTCGTCCGCATCGAGGACGGTCGGATCGTCGTCAACGACGGCCGACAGCGGCGTCTCCAGTGCGATCCCCGAACGAAGTTTCCGTCTGAGACGGTCGTTCGTCGCGGTCCCGACGAGCCGATTCTCCTCGTCGACGACGACGATACCTCCCGATCCGGAGCGATCGATCCGGGCCATCGCGTCGCGGATCGACATCCCTTCGTCTGCTGTGACTGGCCATCTCATGGTTGCGTTATCGACTGCCGTCCGTGGTCGGTCGGACACCGACGCCGACACGGCTTGTTCAGTCTACCCTGACGGTACCCCTTTGTTATGGATACGTTTTGATAGCAAAACGGCCGCCAACGGACACGGTTTCGGTTCGAATCGGCCGGAACGATCGAACCGCTCGAGCGGCGATCGAATTCATTTCGACCCGGCGTCTCACTTCGACCCGTCATCTCACTTCGGCCGGGCGTCCCGAGCCTCGAGACGCGGCGCAG
Organism: Natrinema sp. H-ect4; assembly: GCF_041894845.1. Lineage (NCBI taxonomy): Archaea > Methanobacteriati > Methanobacteriota > Halobacteria > Halobacteriales > Natrialbaceae > Natrinema > Natrinema sp. H-ect4. The sequence goes on along the minus strand of NZ_JBHDYC010000010.1, from coordinate 182,346 downwards.
TAGACCGTCCGCGTTCGATGCCCGCGCTGACGCCGGCGACGATCCGATCGACCTCCGCGGAGCGCAACTCGGGATGAATCGGGAGGGAGAGCACGCGACCGGCCACGTCCTCGGTAACCGGCAGCGACGCCGACTCGCCGTTCTCCTCGCTGTAGGCCTCCGTCTGGTGGGCGGCGGGTTCCCAGTAGACTTTCGACGCGATCTCTCGCTCGGTCAGGGTGTCGATAACGACCGATCGATCGATATCCGCCTCGAGCGTGACCGTATACAGCTGAAAGACGTGCCGGCCGCGACCGGCGGCCGTGTGCGGTTCGACGCCGGAAACGCCGGCGAGTCCCGTCGACAGCTGTTCGGCCGCACGTCGTCGACCGGTGATGTTAGCCTCCACCTTCTCGAGTTGGGCGCAACCGATGCTCGCGACGAGATCGGACATTCGGACGTTCGTCCCGACGCCGACGTACTCGCCGCTGTCGACCGACTGGAAGTACTCGTCGGACGCACGACCGTGAGATCGATACCGTTTGACCCGACGGGCGATCCCGTCGTCGTCGGTGACGACAGCACCGCCCTCGCCCGTCGGAAGGATCTTGTTCTGGCAGAAGCTCAACGCTGCGGATTCCCCGAACGTCCCCAGGAGTTTGCCCTCGTAATCGGCCCCGAACGCCTCGGCCGCGTCCTCGATCAGCGGGATATCGGCGTCGGCGGCCAGCTCGGTGAGCGCGTCGATTTCACAGGCGGCACCGTAGGGGTGGATGGGAACGATCGCGGCCGTGTCGTCGGAAATCGCGTCGGCGACGGCGTCCGGGTCGAGCCCGTAGGCCGCGCGCTGAATGTCCGCGAACACCGGGCGCGCACCAGTCTGCCGAACGGCGTTCGCCGTCGCGATGAACGTAAACGAGGGGACGATCACCTCGTCGCCCTCGCCGACGCCGTGAGCGGTCAGCGCGGCAACCAGTGCGGTCGTTCCCGAACTAACCGTCACCGCGTGTTCGACGCCGAGATACTCCTCGAGACCCGCTTCGAACGCCTCGACGTACGGCCCATTCGCCCAGTAGCTGCCTCGAGTGATCGAGTCGACGGCGTTGGCCACGTCCCGCTGATCCCACGGAATTTCGAATAACGGTATCGAGTCACTCATCGTCCGAACCGTCATCTACCAGCGAATTAAGTAGGCATTCGTTACCGTCCGGAATCGGTGTATTTCACCGGTCTCGCCCGAACCGCTCGAGCTCAGAATTCGGGGATCGGAACGACGACAACCGGTCGGTTCGCGTCCTCGAGGACCCGTCGTGCGGTCGAGCCGAGGGCGCGGGTCGCATCGGGATCGCCGCCGTGTGCGCCGATGACGATTTCGTCGACATCCAACTCCCTCGCTGCCTCGGCGAGCGTGTCCGCGGGGGGACCGGATCGACGCTCGGTCGCGACGTTACCGACGGTCGCGAGTCGAACGGGAGCCACGTTCAGCGCTTCGTCGCCGTCGCGACGCGCCATCGGGTCGTCGGGCGGAACGACCGCGATCGCGGTCACGGTGTCGTCGCCCGTCGCTCGCTCGTCGAGATAGTCACAGATCGCCGCCGTCGTGTGGACGGAGTCGGTTCCCGCGAGATAGTGCATAGTGGATCGACGCTGTCGATCTGGAAGAAAGCTCCGGAAAGGGACACCGAGGCCGGGGGACACGGTCGTTTCCGATCCGAAAAGCATGCCGTATTTTCCGACCCAGAAAACGCACTCGTATCACTAATACGATGGCACTGTCACGAACGCACGGGGGACGAGAGAGGCCATCCCCACACGCCTTGGTGGTCCCCCGTGCGTTCCCGAATCCGATCATCCCGGGGTCGCGACGCACGTCCCACGCAGTCCTGCGATCCCCCTCTCGCGGGACCGCGTTGCGTCGGCCGACCCTTCTCGCTGCCGGCAGGTTTCGACCGTCGGTGGATCGCTTCGGCCCGCTCCCGACGCTCGCGGTACTGATATTCCGTTGGCCCGATTCGCTTCTCGACGGTACTGTCGTCCGCTACTGGTGACCGTACTCTCGGCGCTGCCCATCAATGGTGACCGTACCCTCCACGGTGCCGTCAATGATGACCGTACAACGAATAGGTGATGGCAACCAGACCGAGCAGCCGACTCACGTTCTCGAGTAGCGCGATGACGACCTGCTCGGGATCGACCAGCGTCGTGACCACGACGTTGAGCAGGAACGGGAACAGCGTCAACAAGAGGAGCCCGAGCGCGAGATACAGCATGGAGCGGGCGCCGTTCCGGCGGTACCCACGGTAGGCCTGATAGGCGATGAGCGTCCCGAAGAGCGCGACGAGGAAGAGACTCGCGACGGTCAACAGCTCGAACACCGTCGCCTCGTCGACCCGCACGACGTTCCGACTCATCGCATCCCCTCCCACATACGCGTGAACTTGTCAGCGACGTCTTCCTCGCGGTAGGTCAGCTCCAGAGAGAACGAGCCCTCGTCCAGCGACAGTTCCAGCCGGTCGAGGTTCGCACTGTAGACGCTGTAGTGGTTGCCGTCCGGCGCGAGTTCCGTCTCTTCGGTAACGAGGTGACACTCCTCGAGTCGGTCGAGTCGCCGATAGATCGTCGGGAGGGAGGCGTCACACCGTTCGCTCAGGGTACTGGCAGACATGGGTTCGACGCTCGTATGGGTGAGGATTTCACGTGCGTACTCGTCGTCGAGCACCGCGAGCAGCGTCGACAAGTCGGTGTCCTCACTCACTGGTATAGTTGTTCGTTTCGGTATAACTATGAAAAGCGGTCCGGTTTTTCTGGGTGAGAAAAGACTCCTGAACTCGTCGCGGCTACCAACGAGAGCTCGGCGTGCTCAGGCGGTGTCAGCGTCCGCGTCCGTACCGATGTCGCCAGTGTTCATCGCCCAGACCGCGAGCAACTCGGCAGGACGAGGATACTCGCGAGGAACGCGTATCCGATCGACGACCGGGTCGCAGAGCTGCTCGAATCGGCCGACTCGAGCGCCGTCTTCGTCGCGCCGTCGGAGAACTTGCTGTCCGAGACGATCGAAACGACGCTCCGAGAGCGGGCAGCGGCGGGAGTAGCCGTCACCGTCTCACGGCCGAGGAATCGGGACGAGAGCGGTTCGCCGACAGTCCCATTACCGTGATCGGGATGGGCGAAGACAATCCGGCCGATTTCGCCGGCCAAACGCTCATGGTCGACGACAGCACCGTCCTGTTAGCAGTTGCGACGGCCGGCGATACCGTCGCCGAAGAAGCGATGTGGAGGGCCGGGAGCAGTATCGGCCGCATCCTGGCACAGTTCATGCAGTCCGGAATTGAGTCCGGCAAGAACCGGCACTCGTAGCGAGCGGCGTTCGCTCGAACGTGGATTTTTGTATATCGGAATGTAGTTTATAGTCCAGTTCAGAGAGGAACCGAGCCGTCCTCAGGGGCGGTCGACCGCCCACTCGAGCCAGCCGAACAACCGCTCGAGCAACCGATCCTCGCCGGCCCGCGAAAATCGGTGGCCTTCGCCCGCGAATCGCTCTACGAGGACATCGTTCCCCAGTCGCTGTGCGGCCTCGAAGCTGTCTGCCGGGTCGACGACTCCGTCATCCCCGCCGTGGAAGATTGCGACCGGAACCGATAGCGTCGACGCGACGTCGTCGAACGGATACCGCTCGAGGTGATCGAAGAACCGCCGGTCGAGGCGCTCGCCGGTGTCGAAGATGATCTCGCCCTCACGTTCGACCGTCGCACGATACTCGTCGAACGTCTCAGTAGTCGTCACCGGCGCTCGCGTAGCGATCGCTTCGACTCGGTCATTGGCTGCTCCGGCGTGGAACGCGACTTTCCCGCCGAAACTCGAGCCGAACAGGGCGTACGAGTCGAGGTCGAAGTAGTCGATGACGCGACGGAGATCGGTCAATCGAGCCTCGAGCGTCGACTCGACGAACTCACCGTTCGATTCACCGCAGCCGCGACAATCGAATCGAACCGCGTTGTAGCCGGCCGCGACCGCACGGCGAGATCGCTGCTCGTAGCTGCCGGATTTATCGCTCCGGAGGCCGTGACAAAAGACGAGCCAATCGTCGGATGGCGCCTCGTGATGGACGGCCGCGAGTTCCGGTGGATTCCGTCCCGTCGCCGCGGTTTCGATCCGAATTCGGTGTCTGTCTGGCATTCATCTCCCACTGACGGCCCCAGATTCCTTGACAGCGATGTTCCCGGACGATACGACTGAACTGATCGAGGCTCGAGCGCGTCGACCGTCGGCCACCCTCATGCCGAACTACGCAGGGCCTCGAGTCGAGCTGCGAAGAATGCCTCACGACGGATGAACCCGGGGGGTTGAGGCGGCTGAACCGTCCTCGAATTCCAGGGTCTCTGTCAGTGCATCCAGCTCGTTTTGATGGCCGGATTTCACAGCGACAGGAACTCGAGCCCCACGTCAGCCGACGACGCTCTCTCGGCAAATCGTTTTTGCGCTTCGAGAGAATCGGTTCCGCCATGAGCCGAACCACCTACCGGTGTGCGTGTGGCGCACGCCTCGAGTTCAAACAGGACCTCGAGAAGGAGTCCGGAACGGCGACGCCGACCTGGAAGTGCAAGGACTGCGGGACGCCGGTACCGGGGATGACCGCCGAAAAGATCAGGCATCAGGACCCGTCCTGAATTGGGTCACGGTAAGGAAGCGTCCGCGAATGCAGACGATCGTGAGTAGCTAGCTGTGGTCCCGCGTTCTAGCGACTGAAACGGCCGTCCGGGGCTGCCGGTTGTTATCCGACGGCTGCGTCCCCTCCACCTCAATAAACTAATAATCGCTATATTAAATAGGGAGCGGACGGACACGTCGGCGTTCACCGTCGCTGTGGACCCCACGACTGCGTGTGATTTCTGGCGTTATACCAGTAGACGGCGTGCTCGAGGACGGGTCGGACCTCTGATCGACGCTGTCTGTCCTGCAGTCGTTGAGACGAGTTCAGTGACGACGAGAGAGGATGGCTTATGAACCTACATCCGCCATACGAGTACAATGGGCCGCCATCCCGAAACTGAACAACGAATTAGAGAAGCCGCATTTCGCGCGCTTGTCAAACACGGATACGCGGACCTCTCCATCAAAGATATCGGTGAAGAGTTGGGGCAGAACCCATCACTTATATATCACTACTTCGATAGCAAGGACGATCTCTTACTCTCGATGCTCGATGTCTTCGTCGAAATATTCCTCGACCAACGGACCGAGAAGCCGATTACTGACGCGCAAGCGGAGCTCCGAGAGTTCGTCGGTCAGATACTGCATCCGAAGCCGGCACAGGTCGAGCAGGCCATGTTTTCCCCGCCGTCGGATATCGAGACGGCGATCTCTCGGATTTTCGTCGAACTGTGGGCCCACGCGACGTGGGATACCGACTTTCGCAGGAAAACCACGATGGTAGAGGACCGACTCCGGGACACAGTCACCCGGATACTCCGCGCCGGAATCGAACTCGAGCAGTTTCGGCCAGTCGATCCCGAACTCACGGCAGATCACATACTCTTTCTTCTCAAGCAAGGGATACACACGGGGACGACGACGAATCGGGATGCTGCCGTCGATCGAGTCCAAACGATCGTCGACGGAATTATAACCGATATCTCCCGCGAGAGCAATAGTAGCCACTGAAACGATTCACAGACTGATCGGATAGCTGTCGGTCGATCAGGCGTGCAATGACTTGCAGTGGCTACTATAGCGAGAGAGCAAGTCCAATACGTATCAGGCTCAAGCTGTCTTCCGGTCATTCGGTTACTCGGCTTCCCCGCCTCGTCTCGCTGGTCACTCTTTGATACTGCCACTGCCCGTTTACATGTTTGTACGCCTAGGTTAATGCGGGCGAGAATGCACCAAAAGGACTACAGCTGATTAAATGATCAATTAATTCATGGAGTCACCCGATTCAGTCGTTGGAGTGGGCCGGTCACCTGAAGCCATCCGAAGCCGCGCAGGGCAACTCTCGCCGTTCGAGTGGTACGCTGAAATGCGTCAGGAGACGCCGGTTCACTACGACGAGCAGCGAGAGACGTGGGATGTCTTTCGATACGAAGACGTCGAACGCGTGCTCAAAGACCACGACACGTTTACGGCCAACCGCGCTTTCGACACCGACGAGTCCTCGAACGACGATGACGATAATGACGACGGTCTCCCGATGCTTCAGACGATGATTACGACCGATCCACCGACACAGACCCGGCTCCGGGGGTTCGTCGACGGGCGATTCCAGCCGGGAGCGATACGAGAGTACCAGTCACAAGTGGAGGAGGTAACGGAGGACCTGCTGGACGACCTCGAGGACGAGAATCGTTTCGACTTCGTCGACGAGTTCGCGGTTCCGCTTCCCGTCATCGTCATCGCTGAACTACTGGGAATTCCTGCCGACCGTCGTGATCAGTTCAAAGCGTGGTCGGACGCACTCGTCGCGCGACCCGAAGACGACACCCCGGAGGAGATGGAACGGGTACAACAGGAACAGGAGGAGGCCCAACGAGCGATGGGGAGGTACTTCGCGGAGTTACTGGAAGCGCGCGATGGCGGCGACGGCGACGACCTCATTACGCTCGCGGCGAACGCAGAGGAGTTATCCAGGGGTGAACAAATCGGGTTCTGCATGCTGCTCCTCCTCGCGGGCAACATCACGACGACGAATCTCCTCACCAACGCGATCTGGTCCGTCGAAGAACACGGGCTGACGGACGCGATTCGGACGGGGGACGTCGATCACACACAGGCCATCGAAGAGGCGCTTCGATACCGATCCCCGATCCAATCGTTGAAGCGTATCGCCGTGGAGGACGTCGAGCTAAACGGGCAACGGATTCGGGCCGGGGATGTCCTCACGCTCTGGCTGGGTGCCGCAAACCGCGATCCGGAAATCTTCGATTCTCCCGAAGAGTTTCGGCCCGAGCGGCATCCGAACCGCCATATGGCGTTCGGCACGGGAGTCCACTTCTGTCTGGGCGCCCATCTCGCACGGATGGAAGCGGACGTCGCCCTGGACCGATTGTTCGACCGTTTCGACCGCCTGGATGCGGATTTGTCGGATCTCGAGCCATTGAGCGCCCTCTACGGTCTCGAGTCGCTCCCCTGTGAAGTGAGTCGAAACGCGTAAGCAGACGGATAGCGTCGATATCGCTGAGTTTTTGACTCCCGTTGGACCTGATCGTCAGCTCGGTGCGTAGAGGACGGTCGCTCAGTCGGCCGCCTGACCGCCGTCGACGGGGAGCGTGTGGCCGGTGATATACGAGGCATCATCGGAACAGAGGAACGCGACCGCGCCGGCCATCTCTTCCGGGTCCGCGATGCGGTCCATCGGGACGTCGATCATAGCCGACGTATCGAACTCCATTTCCGACGGATCGCCGCCTCCCGACATCCCGGATTGGATATTCGTGTTCGTCGGTCCCGGTGCGATGGCATTCACTCGAATGCCTCGCGTCGCGTATTCGAGAGCGACCGTCTTCGTGAGTCCGACGACACCGTGTTTGCTGGCCGAATAGCTGGCGAGTCCCCCCATCCCTACCAACCCGGATTCGGACGCGGTGTTGACGATCGCGCCGCTCCCCTGCGCTTCCATGACGGGAAGTTCGGCTTTCAGACACGCCCAGACGCCTTTCAGGTTGATATCCATGAGCTTGTCCCACTGTGCGTCTTCGATGTCAGTTACTCCTGCAAACCCCGTGAGAATTCCTGCGTTGTTATGCGCAAAATCGAGGCTTCCGTACGTGTCGACTGCAACATCGACCATATTCTCGACTGACTCGAAATCGCTGACATCAACTTCGACGAACGTCGCATCACCGCCGGCATCCTCGATCAGGTCGACCGTTTCGCGACCGGTTTCCGCAACGATATCTGCGACGATGACGTTTGCCCCCTCCGCGGCAAAGCGTTCCGCTGATGCACGCCCAATTCCAGATCCAGCTCCCGTTACCACGGCCGTCTTTCCGTCTACTCCGTTCATGAGTACTCGCGTTACTAATTAATTGTTCAATTAACATAGTCTTTTGGCTGCGATGCTCTCGCATCTAGGCGTGATCGATCCGCGTTTTTTCCGGCTCCGCGAGACCGAAACACAGATTTAGGGCCACGGAGCAGTATGGAACAATTGATGAGCCGAGGCGTCGCCCTCACGATCCGTTCGTGGCGCGGTGATAGCCCCCTCGAGCAGCCGAGCGGCGGCCGAAATCCGGAGTGGCGACCCTCGACAATCCGTCGTGCAGAGCCCGAGTGGGTGATCACGTCGTGACGGAGGTGGCGATCACGGACGCGGTCGACGCCTACCTGCAGCGAAAGGCCGTCGGCGATCCGAACGGTTCGGGTGCCGGAGCGTACGCGTCCAACGCTGAATCGATCCTCCGCCGGTGGGCCGACTGGCTCGATCGGGAACACAGACTGACCTCGTTGTTCGCGCTCGAGGTCGAACACATGCGCGCGTACGCCGAGGAACTCCGGCGCAAAACCGCTCGCGACGAGTACACTGCCTCGACCGCCGGGACGTACTACGCGGTCGTCCGGGCGTTCCTCTCGTGGTGCGTTCGCGGTGGGATCCTCGCGGAGAACCCCGCCGCGACCGACCGCGCTGAGGCCGCGCTGCCGACCGCCGACGAGCGACCGACGAGCGATTTCTGGACCGCGCGACAGCGTCGCGAACTCGAGCGCTACGTCCGCGAACGGGCACTCGATACTGGTCAGTCGCTGCACGAGCGACGCAGTCGACTGCGCGAGTACGCGATGGTGGCCGTCCTCGCTCACTCGACGGTCCGCGGCGCGGAGCTGTTCCGGGTCCCCGACGACGACCGCCGGACGGGTGCCACGTGGGACGTCGTCGATTTCTATACGGGGACGATCCGGGTTCTCGGGAAGTCCCAGCGACTCGAGGACGTTCCCCTCCCCGCACGCGCACGGACTCCGTTGCGCCGCTACCGGGTCGTCCTCGATCCGCCGTCGAACGACTGGCCGCTGTTCCCGACGGCCCACGCACCGTCGATCGCCGGTCGCGTGCGCTCCGTGCTGCGCGATCGGGGGTACGACGACGAGACGATCGAGTCCCTGCACGAGGACGCGACGGCGACGGAACTCGCCCGCGAGCGCTCGATCGCGCCGCCGGCAATTACCACCGAAGGAGCCCGGTCGGTGTTGCGGCGACTCTGCGAGGGGGCCGGGATCGACGTCGACGGTGACTATCTGACGCCGCGGGGCGTCCGCCGGGATCGATCGGGGGCGTCGTACCGACAGGAGTCGACGGCGTCGAAGCCGACGCTTCGGGCGTCTGTGCTCGAGCAGTCGATCGTTCTTCCGGACTCCCAGTCTACGGTCGTCGACGCCGATCCGGTCGAGGGAGACGAGTCGACGGAGACGGATTAAATGAAGATAGACGATCGTTTTCTCGTGAACTTGTACTGATCGCATTCGATGCTGTGATTTTCCTTTGGTTGTACTCGGTACAGTAGTGAACGGAACAGTGAGTTCTGATAGCGGTGTCGGAAAAGGAGTGTCCTGCTATCGTGGCACCACGGAATAGCCACGCCCTCCCCAACCGATTCGCTCGTTCCACTCGCTCATCCACATGAAGACGCAAAGCGTCTTCCAAGCCTTCGTTCACTCCGTCTTCTCACAGGCGCTTCGCGCCCGTTCGCATGGTATGCGGGACCAGAGTCCCGCACTATTCACGAAGACCTCGCACAGCATCGAGTCGCGGTTCGTCAGTGACTCACCGCGACCCAGCGCGCGCCACCGCACGGTGGATACCCCGTCCGAAATAATCGGTTTCTCACCGATACTTCACAGTACCACTCTGTCAATTCGGTCAAGTTAAACGACCAGCAGCCACAGGATCACGGTCAGGACGAGCGTCAGCAGAAGGATGCTCGTCCCGATGCTCGTCCGGAGGTGGATCGTCGAGGGCCGGCCGCCGTCGGTCGGTCGCCGGTCGTCGACATCGACCAGCGGGAGCCGCCGCGCGGCCGCGTCGACGGCGAGGACGGGGTTGTTCCCGACCCAGTAGCATCGTTTGACGGCTCCGACGACAGTGGCGTCGACGATAGCGTAGGTTTCCGTCACTGCGAGCATCGTCCACCGGCTGAGGTAGTAGGTCACGGGGTAGACGGCCATCGCCGGATCGCCCAGATCCAGCTTCGAGAGCGGCTTTCGGACGACGACGAACGCGACGGCCGCGACCCCCGTGAGGATCCCGGCCGTCTCGAGGTGGCTCGGACTGTAGGGGTGAAGGTTGCTTTCGCCACCGTAGTAGGAGAACGCGAAATGGCTCCCGTGGATCGTCGGCGCGAGGTCGGCTAGCCCCTGCCACCAGACGCCGAAGAGGAGACAGGCACCGCCGAGGCCGAGCATCGCGACGGTCTGGCCGGGTTTGGCGTCGGCGACCTCGAGGTCGCTCTCGCCGTGGAAGAAGACGTAGTAGCCGAGCTTGATAAAGGAGAGCAGCGTTCCGATCGCGCCGAGCCAGAGCAGCCAGTACAGCGCCTGATACTCGGGCTGGCCGTAGTAGCCCGGATTGGCGGCGTCGAAGATCATTCCCTTGCTGACGTAGCCATTAAAGCCCGGGATCGCGGTGATCGAGAGCGCGCCGAGACCGAACCCGATCGCGGTCAGGGGCATCTCGCGCCAGAGGCCACCGAGATCGTACAGGTCCTCCTCGCCGGTCCGGTAGATGACGACGCCGACGGCCATGAACAGCAGGCTCTTGAAGAGGATGTTGTTGAACAGGTGGCTCATCGCGCCCGCGACGGCGAGGTTAGAGCCGATCCCGATCGCGGCGACGATGTAGCCGAGCTGGGCCTGAATGTGGTAGGAGAGCAGCGCCCGCATGTCGTGTTGGAGCAGCGCGAAGGTCGCGCCGTAGACGGCCATGAGGCCGCCCATGTACGCAATGTAGATCGAGAGGTCGCTCTCGCCGCCGACTGGGAACGCCCGGTAGAGAACGAATGCGCTCGTCTTCGTCGTATAGACCGAGAGGAACACCGAGGCTGCGAAGTGGGGTCGCGGATAGGTGTCGGGCAGCCACGTGTGGAACCCGATGAAAGCGACGTTGACGCCCATCCCGAGCACCGCGAGCAGCGCCGGGATCCCATTAGCGATACCAGCCTCGGTGTAGACGAACGTACCGGTCTCGACGTAGTGGATGGCGACCGCCATCATCACGAGCACCCCACCGGTGCCGTGGAAGAGCGCATACCGGAAGCCGGCCCGAACCGCCTCGCCGCCGTAGTGCCAGACCACGAGCGTGCTGGTGACGGCCATCAGCTCCCACATGAACAGGAGGACGAGCCAGTCGCCCGCGAACGCCGCCCCGATCGATGAGGAGACGTAGACGAGCGCGAACGCGACCAGCGTTCGACTCGCCTCGCTCGAGTACGCATAAATCACGCTACAGACGCCCAAAAAGCCGAGGCCGAGGCCGACCATTCGGGAGAAGTCGTCGACGTAGAACGGGACGACTTCGAACCCGAGGAAGGTTCCGGCGAGGTGCTGGCCTTCGGGGGCGACCAGCGAGATCGCCAGCACCGCCGCGAGGCTGAGCGCGCCGACGGCGAAGCCGGCGATTCGCGGCAGGACGAGCACGAGCAGGGCCGCCACGAAGACGATAAGCGGCGGGTAGGCCAGTGAAAGGAGTTCGAGTTCCATCAGTCGTTCACCTCCGTCACGAGTTCGTCGAGCGGAACGCCGCCCAGCTCCTCGAACGGCATCCCGAAGACGCCCTCGACGATCCGAGTCGCTAACTCGAGGAAGACGGCGTAGTCGGGGCCGATTCCGAGGACGATCGCGCCCGTCGCGATGACGGCAATCGGCGCGAGCATGAGCCACGTGCTCTCGGCGAACGGCGAGCGGCGTTGCCAGCCGTCTGCGGGCGGGCCGCCGGTGAGGTGATCGTCATGATCGCCGTGGTGATCGACGGCATCGACGGCGTCACCGTGATCGTCGTGATCGGGTGCGTCGTCGTCATCGGCGTGATCACCGGTTTCGGACGCTCGAGCGTCGGCGGAGTGGCTCGTCGCGTCCGCGCCGTCGGCGGTCGTGTGATCGCTCGGGTACTTGTCGACGGCGTACTCGAACTCCTCCTCATCTGCGGGCTCCCCGTCCGTCGCGTCGGCCGTCTCCGTTCTGTCGGTCGGATCCCCGCCGTCAGCGGCGACGTGATCGTCGTCCGAATCGGTCCCGCCGTAGGATCGCAGTACTCCACCCCGTGGGAACTCGAGAAGCGGTTTGGCGTCGTGGCGGTCCTCGCTCTCGAAGAAGGCCGTGTAGACGACCGGCCAGAAGTACGCGACGTTGAGCACGGCCGAGAGCAACAGTGCGCCGGCGAATAGCCAGTACTCGCCGCCCATGTAGCCGGCCCCGATCAGCATGTAGAACTTGCTGACGAAGCCGGCGACCGGCGGGAGGCCGGCCATGCCGGCCGCGCCGACGGTGAATGCGGTCATCGTCAGCGGCATGCGTTTGCCGATGCCGGCCATCTCGCTGATGTAGTCCGTGTGGGTTTCGACGTGGATCGATCCGGCACAGAAGAACAGAGTTAGTTTCGCGAACGCGTGCGCGGGGATGTGGAAAAGGGCCCCCACCATGGCGTAGGGATGGAGCATCGACAGCCCGAGCACGATGTAAGAAAGCTGTGCCGTCGTCGAATAGGCCAGCCTGCGCTTGAGGTGGTCTTTCCGCATCGCGATAATGCTCGCCGCGGTCAGCGTGAACGCGGCAACGATCGCAACCGGGATGTTCAGTCCGACCTCGCCGATGCCGGGTACGTCCAGCGGAAGGTCGCGAATCAGTCCGGGACCGAAAACCTCGAGGATGACTCGAGCGATGCCGAACGCGCCGGATTTGACGACCGCCACGGCGTGGAGTAGCCCGGAGACGGGCGTGGGGGCGACCATCGCGTCGGCGAGCCACGAGTGCAGCGGCATCAGCGCGGCCTTGACGCCGAAGCCGGCGATGAGCAGGAAGAACGCGGCCTGTGCGTAGACCGGTTCGGCCTGCGCGGCCGTCGCGAGCGCCTCGATACCGCCCGCCTCGAAGGCGAGCGTCGGCCCCGAACTGACCAGACTCGTGAGCCAGTAGATCAGGACGGTGCCGGCCAGCAGGAAGACGCCGCCGCCGAAGAACGTGTACGTGAGGTACTTCCGGCCGGCGATGCGGGCCTCGTTGTCCTCGTTGTGGGCGACCAGCGGATAGGTGACCAGCGAGAGCAGTTCGTAGAAGACGAAGATCGTCACCAGGTTCGCCGCGAAGGCGATCCCGACCGCAGCCGAGAGACTGGCCGCGAACGAGGCGAAAAACCGGGTCTGGGAGTGCTCGTCGAGTCCGCGCATGTACCCCGTTGCATAGAACGACGTGAAGATCCAGAGGAAACTCGCGAGGAGCGCGAAGAAGATCCCCAGCGGGTCCGCTCGCAGGGCGAAGTCGATGCCTGCGAGGAACTGAATTCCCGTCGACTCCGCGAGACTCCACCGGAAGACGGTGCCGTCCATGACCGCGGGGAGCATGCTGACGATGATGCCGAACTTCGCGAGAGCGGCCAGGACGGACCAGCCCTCCCGGAGGTTCGGCCGGCGATGCGACGCGACGATCAGAACGATGGCGACCGCCGACACCAACACGGCGGCGAGCGGTCGGAGATCTGCGACCATCAGTTGAACACCTCCGTGATGAACGGCTCGAGCAAGTCGGCGAACGTCCCGCCGGCGAAGCCGAGCGCAACAGCGGCGAGCGCGAAGCCGACGACGATCGCGATCATACCGATCGAGACGGCGTCGGGGGTGGCGTTGCCGTGCGTGGAAGTGCCGGCGAAGCCGTCGTCAGCGTCGGCAGTTCCGCCGTCCGTCGCGATCGAGCCCGGCGCGTCCGCCGAACCGACCGAGAGCGGTGGTGTGAAGTACATCTTCTCGAGCAGACGGGCGGCGTAGGCGAGGGTGAGCATAGTACTGAGGAAGATCACGGCGGCGACGGGCCACAGTTCCGACTGAACGGCACCGAGGGCGATGTACCACTTGCCGACGAAGCCAACGCCCGGCGGGACGCCGACCAGAACCAGCAGGAGGACGGCCATCGAACCGGCGACGAACGGGCGTTCCCTTGCGAGTCCGGCGTACTCGTCGACGGTGCGAGCTCCATAGCTCGTCGCGACGACGGCGGCCGCCAGAAAGAGGCCGGCCTTCAACAGCCCGTGGCCGACGAGGTGAACGATCGCACCGATAAGCGCCGTTTCGGAACTGCCCGCGATGACGACTCCGTAGGCGGCGATGACCAATCCGAACTGCGAGACCGAGGAGTAGGCGAGCATTCGTTTGACCTCGGTCTGGATCACAGCGAGGACGGTTCCCGCGAGGACGCTCACGCAGCCAACGGTGACGACGATCGACGCCGCGTTCGGCATGGCGGCGAGATAGTCGACGCCGAAGACGGTGACGATCACCCGGCCGAAGGCGTAGGCGGAGGCGGTCGAAACCAGTGCGGCGATCAGCGGCGTCACACCGTCCGGTGCCCGCTGATAGGCGCTTGGCTGCCAAGTGTGCAGGGGCCACTGGGCGACCTTGACGGCGAAGCCAACGACGATGAACGCGAAGCCGGCCCGAATCAGGACGGGGCGTTCGGCCGCTGGAATCGCGTCGGCGAGTTCGATCATGTTGAGCGTCCCCGTCGCCATGAAGACGAAGGCGACGCCGATCAGGTACATCGACGCGGCGACGGTTCCCAGGATCAGGTACTGCAGGGAGGCAACCGCCGCCTCCGGGCCGTCGCCGCTCGCGACGAGCGCGTAGGTCGCGATGCTCGTGATCTCGAGGAAGACGAACAGGTTGAAGACGTCGCCGGTCATCGAGATGCCGAGCAAGCCGGCGACTAACAGCAGGTACGCGGTGTAGAACGTGTTCCCGCGCGGGCCGCCGCGGCGCGTGTACGCGAGGACGCCGGTGGCGACCGTCGTCACGAGCAGGGTGATCAGGGTCGAGAACTCGTCGGCGACGAGCTGGATCCCGTACTCGATGGGGTAGCCACCCAGCGTGTGGCTCACCGGCCCGTCCGTGTAGACGACGCTCGCGAGGGCGAGGGCTCCGGCGAGGAGACCGGTCGTCGTGAGTGCGGCGACGGACCAGCCCGTTCGGTCGTACCGGAGTCCGAGGGCGATCGGGAGCGTCGCGGTGATGATGGGGACCGCAATCAGCAGCGGCAAGAGCAAGTCGATACTACTCATCGGCACGCACCTCTCGAAGGGTGTCCTCGCGGAGCGTCCCGTACTCCGCGTAGATGCGGATGATCAGGGCCAGTCCGACCGCCGTCAGCGCGATGCCGACGACGATGGCGGTCAACACGATGACCTGTGGCAGTGGGCTCGCAACCATGACCTCCCCCGGAACTCCCTCGTGAGGGACGATCGGTGCCGAGCCGCCCTCGATATAGGCCATCGAGATGAAAAACAGGAAGATGGCCGTCTGGAAGAGGTTCACCCCGATCAGCTTCTTCACGAGATTCTCGCTGGCGATCACCATGTAGATCCCGAGGCCCAGCAGGACGAACAACAGCACGTACGTGTAGTGGCTCGTCAAGAGTTCAATCATCGTCGCTCACCTCTGCGTTGGGTGAATCGGGTGTGTCGGTGGCATCGACGCCGCTGACGCCACCGGTCCCGCTCGGTCGGTCGGGCGAGAACCCCGCTGCCATCGTAAAGAAGAGGCTGATGATGGTCCCGGAGACGATCAGCGAGATGCCGGCGATTTCGACGGCCTCGAGCCCCCACTTCGGTTTGATGTGGAAGACTTCCTTGAGCATAGTAAACTCGAGGAAGTCCCCGCCGATGGCGACCATTGCGAGGCCGATAGCGCCGAAGATGACGACCCCGCCGGTGACGAGACCGGCGAGAAACGAGTTCCGGAGCCACTGTCGAGTCGGTTCGATGCCGAAGGCGAAGGCGAGCATGAGGACAGTAACGCCGACGATGGTTCCGCCCTGGAAGCCGCCGCCGGGGGCGTCGCCACCGTGGAACGTCATGAACAGCCCGTAGGTGAGCGTAAACGGTGCGATGATCTTGACGGTGGTCATGATCACCTGACTTTCGGTGTAGGTATCGTCGATGGATCCAGACATTAGGCGAACACCTCACGTTTCAGGACGAGCAGCGTCGAGACGCCGGCAGCGAAGACGACGACCGCCTCACCGAAGGTGTCAAAGCCACGGTAGGCAGCGAGGACGGACGTCACCGCGTTCTCGACGCCGGTTTGGTTGTACGTCTCCGTGATGTAATGTTGGGTCACCTCTGGGTTTGACCAGACCGGCGTCTCCGTGCCGCCGACCGCATACATCTCGGGCAGGACGGCGGTACAGAGCACGAGTACGAACGCCCCGACGACGACGACCGCCGGAACGTGAATTCGTTCCGTGAGCCGATCCGTCGAGGGCCGCGTCGTGCGGGCGATCGTCAGCAATAGCAACAGCGTCGTCACGCCCGCACCGATCGCGGCCTCGGTCATCGCAACGTCGGGGGCCAACAGGAACGTGTAGAGGATCGCCATTCCGAGGCTGTAGGCGCCGAAGACGATGATCACCGATAGCACGTCGCGGAACAGCGCCGTCGCAACGGCCGCTACCAAGATGAACGCAACGAGGATATACGCGAACAGGCTCATCACGGCTCACCGTCCGTTTCGGTAGCGGTCTCTGTTTCGTCCGTCTCAGCGCCCTCGTCCGCGAGCACGGGTTCGACACCGGTCTCCGCCGCGGAGCGAGCGATCGCGTGGGCTGCCGTCGGGTTCGTGATGAACACGAAAAACAGAAGCAAGACGGTGTAGACCGCCGCGTGCTGCCAGCCAAACGCCAACGCGACGCCGGCGAGTGCGAACCCGGCCCCGAGGGTGTCCGTCTGGGACGCGGTGTGAGCCCGCGCGTAAATGTCCGGGAGGCGGATGACGCCGACCGTCGAGACGAGGGTAAAGAGCACACCGAACCCGAGAAGGACGACGATCGCCCAGAATCGGATCGCCTCGATCACAGGACATCACCTCGCTCGACGGTGAACTTCGAGATCGCGATCGACATCAGGAAGTTCAACAACGCGTAGATCAACGCCACGTCGAGGAACCACGCCTGATCGAGCCCCGCGGCTAGCAGGGCAAGGATAACGACCGTGTTCGTCCCGAGGACGTTCACTGCTAGTAACCGGTCCTGCGTCGTCGGGCCGACGATCGCGCGATAGAACATCGCGATCGCAAGGACGACGAACAGCGCGGCCGCGGCGAGGAAGACATCCTCGAGCGGGACCGGAGTCACAGTTCGTCACCCCCGACTATTTCGGCGTCACCGCGTTCTCTCGGCGAGGGGATCGCCGCCGAATCCCGACCGTAGAAGACGAATCGAATCGCTCGCTCGAGCCCGCCGTCGAAGAGGTCGTCGCGGGCGGTGGGAATCAGCGTGTGGACGAGCAGCTGCTGGTTGGTGGCCCGAACGGTCAGGGTCCCCGGCGTGAGCGTGATGCTGTTGGCCAGCGCGAGCAGCGGCAGGCCGCTTCGCACGCGGGAGTTGACGCGAGTCAGCGTGGGTTCGATCGGCATCGACGGCCGGAGTATCACGGCCGAGACCGCGAGATTGGCCTTGACGATCTCCCAGAGCAGGTACGGGATGTAGATGGTGAACCGAACGATCCGAAGCGGCGACTGCACGCGGTCAAGCGGCACGGTAAACGTCACCCGTGCGAGCGAGACGGCGACGATACCGGCGACCGCAGCGCCGGTGAGGAGATCGAACCAGTAGGTTGGATCCCCGAGGACGAGATAGAAGCCGTAGGAGAGCAGGAACGTCGCGAACAGGCGGTCGAAGTCCTCGGTCCCGCCGGCGAGACGACCGCGGCGGGCCGACCGCTCGACCGGCGCCTCGTCGTAGGCGACCCCGATGCGCTCGAGTTCGCGCTCGAGGGGCTGGAGCATCTGCGCGGTGACGCCCGGTTGGTACTCCGGATCGAGCACGACGCGGTCGATCCCGTGTTCGTCGACGTAGGCGTCGAAGATTTCGGCGTAGTCTCGCGGCCCGAAGAGGTACTCGTCGGTCCCGAGCATCGCCGTCTCGATCGTCACGTCGGCGTCGCCGGCGTCCTCCTCGACCCAGTTTCGTGCCCGCGAGAGCAGGCCGTTGGCGTCCTCGCTGTACTGCTCGCTCTCCGGGACGTCGGCGTCGTAGGGCATCGCGACGACGAGGTGACACTCGAGCGAGTCGGCGCTCTCGAGCCCCGATTGAACGGCATAGCCGACCGTCTGGCGAACGGTCACCGTGTCCGACAGCGGGACGAGCAGGCGTTCAACCGCCACTGCGTTTCCCTCCTGGCGACCGTTGTTGAGCACTCATAACTCTAGTTGTTAGTCGAACCAAGCGGTAGCCGTAGGAAAACGATTTCGTTATTCGCCGGCAGTCGTCCGTTCTGGCGGGTTCGATTCGGTCGTTCGTGTCAGTTTAACGGCGTCCTCGCCGATCGACCGACGCGTGTCCAATCCCTGGCACTGCTGGACGATCGGTAGTTTTACAATCGGACTTTCAGTAGAGAAAGCTGACTTGTATGACGACAACCGAAACCGTTCACGATCGAATCGGGACCGCACGCGATGACCTCACGACCGGCCAGTTCGTGGCCGTCTTCGCGTTCGTCGCGGCGCTGGCGTTCACACTGCTGTTCCTTCAGGAGCCGCTGGCCCACGACTCCATGCACAACTTCCGGCACGCGGCCGGCGTGATCTGTCACTGATGCTCGTCGACTACCTCGAGCGCGGCGTCCTCGCCGGCGCGATCGCCGGGATCGCGTACGGCGCGTATATGGCGTTCGTTGCGAACCCGCTTATCGGGTACATGGAGACACTCGCCGAGGGCGGCGAACATGCTCACGAGGCCGATGAGCACGCCCACGCTGCCGGCGAACACGCACATGCGGTAAGCGAAGCGACGACAGCCGCTGTGAGCATCGGCAGCGGCGTCCTCTGGGGAATCCTGCTGGGCGGCGTCTTCGCCCTCGGCTTCTACTTCCTCGAGCCGGCGCTGCCTGGCCGCGGGAACGTCAAGGTCTACGTACTGGCCGGTGCCGGCTTCCTCACCGTCTCGGTCGCGCCGTGGCTGGTGTTGCCGCCGACGGTACCGGGGGCCGAACAGGCGTACGATCCGACGCTTCGGATCGCGATCTACGTCGGTCTCATCGCCGTCGGCGCAGTCGTCGCGTCGGCATCGATATACGGGTATATCCGCGGGTCGGCTCGGAGTCTCCCATTCGGAGTGGTTACGGCGGCGGTTCCCATCGTTGTCCTCGTCGCGGGTACCGCAATCGCAGCGCCGACCATCGTCGAATCCGGCGCGATACCGGCTGATCTCGTCGCCGCGTTCCGCGGACTGACCGTCCTGAGCCAGGCCGCCCTGTGGATCCTCGTAGCCGGGTGCTTCGGCTGGCTTCGGCCGCGATCCAACGGGCGATCGCCCACCGAGCAACGCGAGGAACTGCTGAGCAGTCCATGAAGAATCGGACCGAAGAACACCGCGAACGCCTCGAGGCCCACGTGTTCGTCTGCACCACCGATCGCGATTCCGAACACGCGAGTTGCGGTGGCGCCGGGGCCGACGAGACTGTCGCTGCGGCGAAAGCGTGGTTACGTGATCGCGACGCGTTCTGGACGAGCGTCTCAGTCAGTACGACCTCGTGTCTGGGGCTGTGCAGCGAGCGCGGAACCGCACTCTCGATTCAACCGCGAAACGCGTGGTACTCGGACGTAACACCGGCGGACGTTCCCGAGTTGCTCGCCTCGGAGTTCGGCCCGGACGCAGAGGACATCGACGACCGGTGACTGGCTCCCGTCTGCCGGGACCCATGCAACCTCGCAGTCGTACCGTCGGCGCAGTCGTGTCGTCGGTTTTTCAGTGGGACCGACTCACTCACACCAAACACTGTTGGTAGCAGAGTTATCACGCTCGCACCGTATTTTCAACCTAGACCGACACTGCGAACGGTCGGACGGATTCGCCTGACGCTCGAGCGACCGCTTGCACCTCTTTACCATATTGAATTCAATAAAATCATTGGTAATAGTTCACTATCTCATCAGTTATCTAGGAATGCTTTAATTAGAATGGGTTCTCGAAGGATTTACGTAGACATGGTCTCGTTTCCTGACCGTAGCGCATGACCACCAGATTCGATATCCCATCCCGTACTTCGGATACGCCCTCCAGCGATCCGCAGTTCGACGAGACGGCCGAGCTATCTCCGGACGATATTTTTCACGTTCTCCAGACGAATC
This sequence comes from Natrinema sp. H-ect4, assembly GCF_041894845.1. Taxonomy (NCBI): domain Archaea; kingdom Methanobacteriati; phylum Methanobacteriota; class Halobacteria; order Halobacteriales; family Natrialbaceae; genus Natrinema; species Natrinema sp. H-ect4. The sequence goes on along the minus strand of NZ_JBHDYC010000010.1, from coordinate 162,061 downwards.
GAAGACGAGAGGCGATTCGGTATCTGCTCGACGAGGACGAACTCACTAAAATGCGCGACGTCGCCGAGCACGTCGCGGCGAAAGAACACGAGACGACAGTGGCGCAACTGACATCTGCCCAGCGCCAGCGCGTCTACATTCCGCTGTATCAGTCACATCTTCCGAAACTCGACAAGAAGGGAATCATCGAGTACGACCAGCCCCGCGGGGTCGTGCGACCGACCGATCGACTGGAGATATTCCGACCGTATCTCGAGGCGTCGGACAACGAACTCGAGCGACCGAGAACCGACGCCGATCGATCGGCCACTGCCCGCGTCGAGAGCGCGTATTTCCGGACTGCGATCGTCGCGAGCAGTAGTCTTCTGCTCATCTCAGCAATGGGCGTGCTCTCGATCCCCGGATCGGTTCTCGGAGCGATCATCATGATCCTATTCGTGCTAGCCACGGTCGCCTCGAACGGCGTCGATGCACCGCTCTCGATGCGATCCGCGAACTGACGGTCGATCCTAATAGCATCTCCTGGCTGCCTGCTACTGGCGCGCAACGATTTTACGCTGCTACTCCGTTGTCGAGCGTACCAGTCATGCTTGCGTGGCCAGACGAGACAATCTACGAGGGGATCGCGTCAGTGGCAGCGACCGACCCGGAGCGCCGGGCCGTGGTCTTCGACGAAACAGTGTGGAGTTACGACGACCTGCTCGCGGAGAGTCGCGCACTCGCCCGCGGGCTCGCCGATGTGGGCGTGTCCCGGGGCGACGTCGTCGCGGTCTGGCTGGGAAACCGCCCCGAGTGGATCGCCTGTCAGCTCGCGACCTCGTTGCTGGGCGCGGCGATGGTCGCGGTCAACACCCGCTACCGAACCCACGAACTCAAGTACATGCTCGAGGATTCGGGCGCGAGCGTCCTCGTCACTGAGGACGCACTGCTCGGACGGGACTACCACGAGATGCTCGCGACGGCCGTTCCCGAAGTTCGCGAGCAGTCGGCCGAGGAGTTCGATCCCGATTCGATTCCCACCCTCGAGGCGGCCGTAAGCCTCGAGCCGTCGGCCGACCTGCCGGCGCTGCGAGCCTACGACGACGTCCTGAAGACCGGCCGAGCGCGGGATCGGGACGATCTCGAGCCAGCGAGCGATCCCGAGGCCCCGGCAGCGATCTTCTACACGAGCGGGACGACGAGTGATCCGAAAGGGTGTCTCCAGTCGAGTCGGTCGCTGCTAAATCACTCCGCCCACGTCGCGGACCATCTCGGCGTGACCGAGGATGACGTCGGTGTCGCAACGCTTCCGTTCTGTGGCATCTGGGGGTACAACACGCTCTTCAGCGCACTCACAATGGGAGCGACGCTCGTGACGCAGACTCACTTCGACCCCGGCGAGACGATTCGGCTGGTCGACGAGTACGACGCGACGTACCTCACGGGGCTGGGCGTGATGTTCGAACGGATGCTCGAGCACGATGTCTTCGACCCATCGCGGGTCGAGACCGTCGAGACGGGTGTCGTGGGCTTCATCAGCAAGGGATTCGACGAGGAGTTGTTCGAGCGCATCGAAGCGACGTTCGGCTTCCCGGTGGTCCAGCCCTACGGACTCTCGGAGGCCAACAGTCAGATCTTCGTCGGCGACCCCGACGATCCGGCAGAGCGACGCAAACGCGTCGGCGGGCCGCCGATCCACCCAGAGATCGGGTCGAAGATTGTCGATCCCGAGACGCGCGCGGAACTGCCGGCCGGCGAGGAGGGCGAACTGGCGATCAGGGGGTATCTACTGGCCGACGGCTACCTCGGCAAGCCGGCGGCGACGGCCGCGGCCTTCGATGAAGAGGGATGGTTCTACACCGGTGATCTCGCCGAGACGGACGCTGACGGGTACGTCTACTATCGGTCGCGGCTCGACGACGCCCTGCGAGTTCGCGGCTTCCTCGTCGCACCCCGCGAGATCGGAGCCGCCGTCGAGGACCACCCCGACGTTCGCTCCTGCGAGGTCGTCGGCGCGCCCCATCCCCGCCACGGCGAGGTGCCGGTCGCGTTCGTCGTTCCCGTCGAGTCCGATGGCGACGAGCCCACGTCCGACGGCCTCGAGGCGTTCCTCGAGTCCCGCGTGGCCGACTACAAGGTCCCCGAAGCGTTCGAGTTCGTCGACGGCTTCCCCACGACGGAGGGACCGAACGGGGAGAAGGTCCGAAAGACCGCGCTCAGGGAGCGGGTACGAGACCGATTTGGGGGATAGCGAACGGGTCCGAAATTCCGGAAATCGAGGGGGAGCGGCGCAACGCTTTTTGCCCGACTAGATGAGGCTAACCCGATGGCCCAACTCCTGCGCGATGCGGTCGAGCTGACGGAAAGCCAGCAGCTCGTTCGCTCGAGCGTTCGTAACGTCTGCTCCGATTACGACGCCGAGTACTGGCGTCGACACGCCGCGGAGGGGGAGTACCCCCACGAGTTCGTCGACGCGCTGGTCGACCACGGCTGGATGGGAATCCTGCTTCCGGAGGATCTGTAGCGATGCCCGCAGGCGAGAGCGGCGTGGCAACCGACCTCGCCGCGTTCGTGGCATCGCTCTCGGACGACGACGTGCCCGACGACGCGCGTCGACTGGCCGAACGCGCGATACTCGATACCGTCGGCGTGACCCTCGCGGGAACGGGTGCCGAGGGCGGGACCGTCGCCGCGAGTGCGACCGCCGCCGAAACCGGCGAGACGACGGTGCTCGGTCGCGACCGGCAACTCCCGCTGTCCGACGCCGTCTTCGCGAACGCGACCGCCGGCCACGCGCTGGACTTCGACGACGTCGCGCTGGCGGCGATGGACGGCCACCCGAGCGTGCCGATGGTCGCCCCGCTGTTGGCCGTCGGCGAGCGCGAGGGCTCGACCGGACAGGACGTTCTCACGGCCTTCGTCGCCGGTTTCGAGGCACAACACTTCCTCTCGAGACCGATCAGCCCCGGTCACTACGAGGGCGGCTGGCACGCCACCTCGACGATCGGCCTCTTCGGTGCCGCCGCGGCCGTTGCGAACCTGCTCGAGCTCTCCCCCGACCACGCCGAACACGCGCTCAATATCGCCGCCTCGATGCCGGCCGGCCTCAAGCGAAACTTCGGGACGACGACCAAGTCGATCCACGCTGGTCAGGCCGCTCGATCAGGCACGACCGCGGCCCTACTCGCTGCCGAGGGCGCAACCGCCGATTCGAGAGCGGTCGACGGAGACCGTGGCTTTTTCGACCTCTATCACGGGGACCGCGAACCGGACCTCGAGCGGGTGCCCGACCTCGGCTCGCACTGGGCGCTGTGCGAGGACGGCATCGACGTCAAGAAGTATCCCTGCTGTTACTACACCCACGCCGCGATCTACGCCGCGATCGAGCTCGCCGAGGAGTACGCCCTCGAGGCGGCCGATATCGACGAGGTTCGGGTGACGGCCTCCCAGGGCGCGGCCGACGCGCTCGCCCACGACGACCCCGCGACGGGGCTCGAGGCGAAGTTCTCGATGCCGTACCTGATCGGACGCGCGATCGCCGACCGGGACGTCGGACTCGCCGCATTCGACGAGGACAACATCGACGAGCCGGCGGTCCAGACCGTTCGCGAACGGGTCTCGCTGGCCGTCGACGACGAGTTGCCTTACGACTCCAACGCCGCCCACGTCGCGGCGACGACCCGCGACGGCGAGACCCACGAACGCATGCAAGAGCGGCCGCCGGGCACCCACGACGACCCGCTCTCGATTGAGGAGCTCCACGAGAAGTTCCAGATGTGCGCCGCGTACGCCCCGGCATCTGTGGCCGTCGACGACGCGCTGGCAGCCCTGGACGACCTGCGGTCGGTCTCGGACGTGAGCGACGCACTCGAGTCACTCTGATCGCGGCCGACTCGACGAGTGGTCGGTCGCGACCGCTTCGGGACGTTTACCTGTCGCCCGCTCTCACGTCCCGGCAATGACGCTGTACTCGCGGGTTCGCCCCTTCGCGTTCAAACTGCCGGCCGAGACGGCCCACGATCTGGGCAAACGGACGCTCCGGGCGGCCCAGTCGACGTGGCCGACGCGTGCAGCCCTCTCGTACGCGTATCGGTACGACGATCCGGCGCTCGAGGTCGACCTGTTCGATACCACGTTCCCGAACCCGGTCGGCGTCGCCGCCGGCTTCGACAAGAACGCCGAAGTGACCCACGCCCTCGAAGCGCTTGGCTTTGGCTTCGTCGAAATCGGCACCGTCACGCCCTACCCGCAGGCGGGCAACGACCGGCCCCGACTCTTCCGCCTGCGCGAGGACGAGGGAATGATCAACCGGATGGGCTTCAACGGGCAGGGAATGGAGCAGGTCAAGTCGCGGCTCGCGGCCGACGGCACCCCCGACGTCCCGCTGGGCGTCAACGTCGGCAAGATGAACTCCTCGAGCGAAGCGGAGGCGATCGAGGATTATCGGCGCGTTTTCGATCGGCTCTCGCCGTTCGCCGACTACGTCGTCGTCAACGTCTCCTGTCCGAACACGCCCGACGAGTTCGACGAGGCCTCCCCCGACCACCTCCGGGCGATCTTCGAGACGCTCGAGGCCGAAAACGATCGGGACGTCCCGATACTGGTAAAGATCGGCCCGGACGAGCCCCAGGAGTCAGTCTTCGACCTGGTCGACATCGTCCGGGAGTTCGATCTCGACGGCATCGTCGCGACGAACACGTCGACGAGTCGCGAGGGACTCGAGTCACCCCGGCGCGAGGAGTGGGGCGGACTCAGCGGGAACCCCCTCGAAAGTCGCTCGACCGAGGTCATTCGCACACTTGCCGAGTACACGGACGGCGAATTGCCCATCATCGGCGTCGGCGGCGTCGACTCGGCCGAAAGCGCATACGAGAAGATCCGGGCCGGCGCCTCGCTCGTCCAGTTGTACACCGGATTCGTCTACGAAGGGCCCTCGACCGCGAAGCGGATCAATCGGGGGCTCGTTGCGTTGCTCGAGCGCGACGGCTTCTCGTCGGTCGAGGAAGCGGTCGGCGCGGATCTCGAGCGCTGATCGAGAACCGGTATCGACCCGCGGAGGGACTACGAACGGCGAACGACCGTCGGGCCGGAGAGGGTCGGAACCGCGTCTGCGCCCCAGGCGTTGCGTTCCTGTTGATCCTCGATCGGCCCCTTGAACGCCGAAATTCCCGACACGACTGCTTGCTCGGGGAGATCGTTCGGGTCGATCATATCGATGCTGCCGGCCGTCGGCGAGTATGCCCAAAGCCGGACCGCCTTTCGCAGCGTGTTCAGGTCAATTTTCACAAGCCGATCCGCGATCCTGACGCCGTTATCGTAGATGGTGTCCGTCGTCTCTATCAGGTTCGCCGCCTCGAGCAGACCCTCGTTCGGGGTCGCAAACTCGACCGTGTGTCGCTCGACTCCGTCGGCGATGTTGGAATCCTGGAAGTCAACCTCGAGCTCGAGGTACGTGGGTCGAAACAGATTCCCTGGCATTCCGGTTTCCGTATGATACTCGGCGCTGAGCGAGCCGACGGCGTTTTGGCTCTCGACCGTCGTCTCGGTACTCTCGATCGTCCAGCTCCAGCCGTTGCCGCCGTAGGACGTGCCGGGTGTCTCAATGCTAAGACGCACGTAGACGTCACCGACATCGCCCGGGTCCGCGTCTGTCGCCCAGCTGATGACGAACGGGAAATCGACGGTGTATGAGTCACAGTTCCCACCGAACCAACCACAGCCGCGGAGCGATTCGTTCTGGTGCATGAAGATCCCGTCGGCGTTCCACTGGCCGTTGACGGCGCCGACCTGTTCCGGGTCCAGCGGCGTCTCGTCTTTCTGGAACAGCGTGGGGATCCCGACCGAACAGAGGAACCCATCACCGGTCGCCCCGGCACCGAGTCCGGGGAGGGTCGCCGCTGCGAGCCCGGTCCCACCGACGGCTTTCAGAACGGTTCGACGCGATCGATTCGTCCTCTCGTCCGTACTGTTGGGTCTGCCAGACATTTCACTAGATACAACTATGGCATTTCATTTATATTTTTTCTAGCGTCATATTATATGTTCTCCATATATGTATTATATAAATTCTTGCCGAATTCGAGAGTTGGCCTCAGCAGATTGGAGCACAGAGTAACGGAAAGGTGAAGATACCGGTTCGTAATCGGCGAAAAAGGAAAGCACGGGAACGGAAACCAGTCGGTCGTCAGTGGTGGCTTCGACAGAGATCAATCAGCCGGTTCGAGGTCTCCGATCGCGTCGTCGAGCCCATGGTGTTCGGCCGGGCCAACGACCCCGTCGGTCTGCTCCTCGCGGATCTCCCGGGAGTTGGAGTCCTCCCGTTGTGATTCGACCATCGGTTCGGTATCACCGTCGGTGACGGAGAGGAAAACCGATCTGAGCTGTTCCGTCTTGTCCGTTTCGCGGTCGATATCGTCAGTGGGGTCTGCGTCGGTCATGTTCGTCTACCTACCAGATTCGGTGGCACGGATACTGTATATAAATCGACCGCAACTTTCACGAACTGAGAACTGTCGCGACGAACGACACTCCGTCTTCGGTCGATCGATTAATCGACGTCCACGCGCGTACCGTATCCGGATTCGCCGATCACGTCACCGTCCTCGTAGACGACCTCGCCGCGGACGACGGTCGCGACCGCTTTCCCCCGGAAAGACTCGCCCTCGAACGGCGTCACGCAGTTCTTCGAGTGGAAGTCGGCGCCGTCCGCCGTCCACTCGAGATTCGGATCGACGATCGTGAGGTCGGCGTCGGTACCCACCTGCAGCGACCCCTTCTGGGGGTACATCCCCCAGACCTGGGCCGGATTCGTCGCGTGTCGGCGGACCCACTCCTCGAGCGAGAGTCGACCCTGATCGACGAAGGTGAGCATGGCCGGCACCTCGGTCTCGAGGCCGACGAACCCCGAGATCGCGTCCCAGGTGTTGCCGAAGGGGTCGTCGACTTTCTTTTCCGCGGGCGTGTGTGGTGCGTGGTCGGTGGCGATGCAGTCGATCACGCCGTCGTCGATACCGACCTCCCAGAGCCTGTCACGTTCCTCGGCATCCCGAATGGGTGGCTGAACCCGCGCGACGTTGCCCTTCTCGCGCATGACCTCCTCGGTGAACCAGAGGTAGTGGGGCGTCGTCTCGGCGGTGACGTCGACGCCGCGATCGTTCCCTCGGGCGACGGCCTCGGCGGCCGATCCCGATGAAACGTGGAACATGTGGATCTTCGCGCCGGTCTCCTCGGCGAAGGTGATCATCCGCTCGACGGCCTCCCGTTCGGCGATCACGGGCCGCGAGTGGGAGTGATCGATCGGTTCGTTTCGTCCCTCGGCCTTGAAACGCTCCGTGTAGTGATCGATGATCTCGCCGTTTTCCTCGTGGAAACCCAGTCGCTTGCCAGTCTCGCGGATCTTCTCCATGGCCTCGAGTATCTCGCCGTCGTTCGGCGGCGGGACGTCGCCGACTGTCGAGCCGAGGAAGACCTTGAACCCGAGCGGGCCGACCTCGTCGATGTCCGGAATAAGATCGAGGTTCTCGCTCGTGACGACGGCGTAGCTCTGAAAGTCGACGTGGGCCGAGGCCTCGCCGCGCTCGAATTTGAGCTCGAGGTTCTCGGGGCTGTCGATGACGGGATCCGTGTTCGGCATCCCGACGACGGTCGTCACGCCGCCGGCGGCGGCCGCTCGCGTCGCGGACTCCCAGTCTTCCTTGTACTCGAGGCCGGGTTCGCGGTTGTGGATGTGGCAGTCGACAATCCCGGGAACCAGCACGTTCCCCTCGGCGTCGAGGACGCGATCAGCCTCCGGAAGACGGTCGCTTCGGCCGACGGCGACGATTCGTCCGTCCTCGACGGCGACGCCCGCGTCGGGCGTCCGGCCCGCGGGCGTGATGACGGTACTGTTACGCACGACGAGATCCACGGTCATTGCCGTGGAGTTGCCGAGGACCGCGCATATAGCTTCCCCAAATGGCTCGAGTTTCGCTGCACCTGCGACACCGAGTAGTGACGCGGAACCCGTATAGAGTAGTGCTGTGGAACCCGTAAAGCACCAGGACGTTCGCGGTGGCAGTCGGCTATCTTCCCGTTCTCGATTCAAACAGACAGTATCGACGGCGTTTGGCTGCGATCTCCAGTCAGTTGGCTGCTCGACCGACACGAACGAATCCGCCGCTGTAAGCAGTTCCTACCGTTCGATCGAGCGCCGAAAACCCGGGGGTACGAATCGGATACTAAACAGCGAGGTGGTGCTACCGCCAGGCGATGGACTCGCCAGCGATTCGCGACAGCACGGTGCTCGTAACCGGCGGCGCGGGCTTTATCGGCAGCCACCTCGTCGAGGCGCTGACGCCCCACAACGAGGTCAGGGTCCTCGACAACCTCACGACCGGCGACCGAACCCACCTCCCCGACGGCGTGACGGTGATCGAGGGCGACATTCGGGACCCGATCGCGCTACAGCAAGCGGCCCGCGGCGTCGACGTGATCTTCCACCACGCCGCACTCGTCAGCGTCGAACGGAGCGTCGACGCGCCCCGACAGAGCAATCGCACGAACCTCGAGGCGAGTCTGCTGGTTCTCGAGCAGGCCCGCCAGGAGGACGCCCGGGTCGTCGTCGCCTCGAGCGCGGCGGTCTACGGCCACCCCGGAGAGCTGCCGGTCACCGAAACGACGCCGACGAACCCGACCTCGCCCTACGGCGTCCAGAAGCTCGCGCTCGACCAGTATACCCGCCTCTACGAGGAACTCTACGATCTGCCGACCGTCGCGTTGCGCTATTTCAACGCCTATGGCCCGCGTCAGCGGGGGCCTTACAGCGGCGTGATTTCGACGTTCCTCGAGCAGGCGCGGGCGGGCGAGCCGATCACGGTCGAGGGAGACGGTGAGCAGAGTCGCGACTTCGTTCACGTGAGCGACGTCGTCCGGGCGAACCTTCGGGCGGCGACGACCGACGCGGTCGGCGAGGCGTTCAACATCGGGACGGGCCAGCGGACGACGATCCTGGAGCTCGCCGAGATCGTCCGGGATGCGACCGGATCGTCCTCGCCGATCGTCCACCGAGATTCTCGCCCCGGCGATATCAGACACAGCGGCGCGGACACCACGAAGGCGACGTGCGAACTCGGGTTCGACGCCCGGATCGATCTCGAGTCCGGAATCCGTTCGCTGGTTGGGGAAGGCGAGCGGCCGCTGCTCGAGGAAGACGCTGGCACGCTACTGGAGTCGAACCGGGAACACGGTTCGTACAGTTGATTCGGTCGATAGCACGGGACGGGTCGTATCCGCCGATATGTCGGCCCGTAAATCGGTGCGACACCGAGACGGATATCGCCGAGACGAGCGCATCACTCGCTCGTATTCGATTCATTGACAGTCACGCCAATATTTTGTTACTCGCTAAATCCGGAACGAATCCGCACTAACCGTTCGAAACGTCCGGACGAGTTTATTCGGTCCGTCGAACAAAGACTGCCTATACCATGACTGGCGAGTGTTCAGCTGCGATGATCGCGGATCGGGTCGATCCCCGCCTGCCATCGATAGGGAACGACTGTCCGGGGCCCCATTGGGGAATCCCACTGATACCGACGGATCGGAATCGGTTGGTCGAGTGGAATTCACGTTCTGGAAGAGATATAGATAACGTACTAACAGCACATGGGTTATAAAAAGCGATTTGTAGAACGGTCACGAGGATACAGGATATGAACGATGTGAACACGGGTTTTCCACAGCCATGAGCAGCCACCGACGAGCTCCCCGATCCATCGTCGCGCTCGTTCCGTCGATCAGTGGAGCCGTCGCGTCAGCGGTGACCACGGGCGCTCGGCCGGGGTTCGTCTCGTGGTCAGCCCGACCGCTCCAGCTGGAGGGAAGCGCCCACATCGCTGCGCTCGCCGGAATGATCGCGCTCGCGCTTCTTGGAGGGATACTCGTCGCTCGCAACCGATACGAGGAGCCGCCCTCGCTCGCGGCCGATCCCGAGACGCACCACGAGGAGTTCGTGACCGATCGGGAGCGCGTCCGACAACTCCTCCGAGAAAACGGCGGACGGATGAAGCAGTCGAGCATCGTCGACTCCGTCGACTGGTCGAAGGCGAAGGTCAGTCGACTGCTCGCGGACCTCGAGGAGGACGAACAGATCACGAAACTGCGTCTCGGACGGGAAAACCTGGTCTGTCTGCCGGGTCACGAACCGACGGCGTCGAAATCACCCGAACAGGTGAACGACGATTAGTCACGGTTCACTCCGACGGCGGGGCGCGAGCCGCATGTGGTGTCCCGGTTCTCGTTGCCGGTACCGAGCGGAACGGAACTGACCGTCGACCGTTCCTATCAGCAATCGTTGTTTTCCGCGAACGAACCCGACACTGAATACGCCACTGCTGGGCCGTAGTATCCGATTTCTCGCGTAATGGTTCCGCCGGTTTATGCGCCGAAGCAACGACGAAATTGGTGCCTTCACGGCAACCATGAACGCACGCAATCAGTTGCTCGTCGTACTTACCGCGCTGATGCTCGTTTGCTCGAGCGGGGCGATGGTCACAGCCGCCACATCCGGTGACACCATCGATCAGAGCAGCGAGGCCAGCGCGAACGAGTACGACTCAGCGAACGAGACGACGAACGAAACGGTAGACGACGAACAGAACGAGACAGCCACGGGGATCGACGGAAACGAGACGGTCCCCGACGACGGTGACGCCGACAACGAAACCGCGGACGCGGACAACGACTCCCAGCCCGCGTACGTGACGTTCGAAGATCAGACGACCGATGGCGAGACGGTCGTCGTCGAGAACGTCACGATCGCGAGCCCCGGTTTCGTGACGATCCACGATAGCAGCCTCCTCGTGGGAGACGTCTTCGAGAGCGTCATCGGTACCTCGGAGTACCTCGAGGCCGGCACGCATGAACAGGTCGAAGTCACCCTCGACGAACCGCTCGAGGAGGACGAGACCCTGATTGCGATGCCCCATCGCGATACGAACGACAATCAGACGTACGATTTCGTCGAATCGGAGGGGCAGTTTGACGGACCCTTCCTCACGGCCGACGACGAGCCGGTGACCGACGATGCAGTGGTCACCGTCGAGGATGCGGCCGATGAGGAGCCGGTCGAGGATACCGAGACCGACGAGGACGTTCAGCAGCCGGACGACAACGTCACTGACGAAGAACCAACCGATAACGTCACCGACGAACCGGTTGACGACAACGAAACCGACGACGACGGGCTAGCTGACGACAACGAGACTGATGATGAGCTCGTCGATGACGAAACCGACGAACCGATTGACGACAACGTAACCGACGAGGACGAGGGAGCCGACGAAGAGCCAGTCGATGAGATGCCGATGGAGGATCTACCGGTCGATGGTGACGGACAGCCGATCTTCGTGACCGTCGAGAATCCAACCATCGAGAACCTGAACATCGAGAACGTGACCGTGTACGTTCTCGTCGTCGGTGAAGACGTTGACGGTGACGAGATGGCAGACCAGATCGACGACATCACCGACGGTGAGATGCCGGTTGACGACGAAACCGAAGACAACGTCACTGACGATAACGAATCGGAAGAGAACATCACGCCGATCGACGAAGAACCGATCGACGAAGAACCGATCGACGACGAGACCGAAGACAACGTCACCGAGGACGACGAGACCGAAGACAACGTCACCGAGGACGACGAGACCGAAGACAACGTCACCGAGGACGACGAGACCGAAGACAACGTCACCGAGGACGACGAGATCGAAGACAACGTCACTGACGATAACGAATCGGAAGAGAACATCACGCCGATCGACGAAGAACCGATCGACGAAGAACCGATCGACGACGAGACCGAAGACAACGTCACCGAGGACAACGAGACGGAAGACGACCTTACGCCGATCGACGAAGAACCGATCGACGAAAACGAAACTGAGGATGACGCCGACGATGTTGCGGCAGCCGAATCCTTCAACGTTAGCGACCTCGAGGCGCCCAGCAGCGCCACGATCGGTGAGAATATCACCGTGACGGCGAACGTCTCGAACCCGACGGACGAGGAACGCACCGAGGCGATCCAGTTCCGTCTCGATGGTGACCTCGTCGCCGAGCAGAACGTGACCCTCGAGAGCGGCGCGAGCGAGGACGTCGAGTTCGAGGTCGACACCACTGGCCTCGCTGCCGGCGACTACGTCCACATGGTGCTGTCGGACGAATCCGGTGAGGTCGCGGCCCTCGAGCTGACCGAGGAAACCGAAGAGACTGACACCGGTATCGACGACGAAACGAACGAGTCCGAAACCGACGACACCGGACTCGACGACGAGACGAACGAGACTGAAACCGGGCTCAACGAGACCGAAGACGGTCTCAACGACACCGGTGAAAACACTACCGACGGTGTGACGGCCGACTGAGCCGACCCTGCGGCGACTGGGTTCGGTAGCGAACGGCCGACAGATCCAACGGACGGCGCGTCTTTTCTCTCCGTCGCAGCGAGCGTCGCGACGGTATGCTGTCGTTCGCTCGGCGGATGACGACACTCGATTCAGCAGTCACCAGGCACGGAGCGACGGCGTCGTCCCGAACGAACTGTCACCGACGGATAGACGTGCAGGTGTGGCCGAGGCGCACGTTGAGCGCCGCTGTTCGAGGGCCGCCGGATGTGGAGTTGGGGTGCACCTCGTTCACCCGAGCAACTGATAGAGGCCGCTCGCAGCGATGGCAAGAAACAGTAGCACGCTCGAGAGCACCGGATCGATGCTCGAGACGACCGGCAGTCCGAGGCCGGCGAGCGCAATGATCGCGAGCCCGAGCAGACAGAGCCCGAGGTGAACCCCCAAGACGCGCGAGTGATCATCTGTGTGCCCGTCGACGTACTGGAGGACCTCGTCGAAGTGACGACCGGGCTGGATCGTCTTCGCATCGGAGTCGTACTCGATCACGGCGTCTTCCTCGAGTTGAGGGAGATGCGTCTGTTGGAGGGAGACGTAGACGCTCTTGTAGAGGTTGTTCGGGACGGGCGTCGTATCGGATTCCGTTGCAGCGATCTTGGTCGCGACGTCGGAGACGTCGATCTGTCCGCCCTCCTCCGCGAGCAACTGGACGATAGCCCGCCGTCTATCGTTACCGAGGATGTGAAATACCTCGCTCTCCTCGAGTGGCTCAGTTCTGTTCGTTTGAACTGACATCGATCAGAGAGAAAGGGCAAGGGTACTCGAACGGCCGTCCACCACCTGTGACCATGTCTCCCCATTTCTCCCACCACTACCTTTAACTTTTGCAGGTTACGCCATCGCCCGAGTCGGACTGTGTGACCGGAATCCGCGCGAGGGGGAGTAGGAGACGGATACAGTCGTTCGAGCCACCGGTTTCGCTTACCGGTCATATCGTATTCGGAAGACATGACAAACCGTGTCCGAAAGACGTGACGAACGGCGCGGACGGGAGAAAACCCCTCGAGTCGCCGAACGTATCGGTCACTCATCTCGAGGGCGGCCAGGAGTGGGGTGGTGTCGAAACGAAAAACGGAGCGGACCGGAGGCGATCAGTCACCCGGGAGATGACCGCCGGATTGCATCTCCCGATAGGTCGTACAGGATGGACAGCCGTGGACGATGTCGCCGTTGTCACCGAAGACACGCGCGAACTGCTGCGTTACATGCGTTCCGCAGTTTCGACATCGAGCACCGGCTGTCGACGATTCCATGGGCTTCCAGTCGTGTTGTGTGGAGTTCATGGGTTGTAGGGGGTGTACTCGGACGGATACGATCGGGGACGCAACTGACCGGATGGACCAACGCCTGACTCGATCCGGTCACGAGGCGGCCGATCTGCCGCGATACCCGTCCGGGCATCATCGTATCGAGGGGAGCAATCGCGAATAAAGGACGTTGACCGTTCACCCGAGAAGCCGGTCTGAGAACCGGGAAACAACCGGTTTCCGGGCAGCTTGGCCCTGTAGAAGCGCCGATACCGACGTGTAGTCGAATACCAGTCGATCGACCTCAACCAGAATTTAGCCGTATTAGGTAGTCAAACAGGGGATTGACCGGTTCGTGGAATCGTCGAAAGCTGTTCTTTCCGGATCGAAATACGATCTTACGTCGCGGAACAAAATGGCGACGGCCAATAAGGTACATCGTTATAAAATACCACTATCGCTTACCGATTTTTGTGCTGGAATGTAATGGTGGAACCGCCGACAGTGGTGGTCCAGCGACAGAGCCTCTCGAATCGTCACCTCTTACACAGAGCGAACGGACCCTGCCCGTCCTGGACGGGTGACTACGACTATGTCAACGCAAGCAAGTAACACGCGATCCGAGTCGACTGCCAATCCAGCGGCCAAACTCGATGTCCTCGGTGACGACTGCGCACGGACGATCCTTATCGCCACGAGCGAAGGGCCAAAGACGGCAAAGGAACTGACGAAACAAACGGACAGCTCGTCGGCAACGGTCTACCGACGAATCAACAACCTCCTCGAGAGCGATCTCCTGGCGGAGTGCGTGCGGTTCGAGAACGACGGTTCCCATACGACCGCCTACGAGACGACTGTCGACGACCTTCGCGTTCGGATCGACGCGGACGGCATCAACGTTGCCATCTCTGATAGCGACGGCTGATCGGCCTCGGACGGACCACGGATGTGGTGTCTGCCCAGTGAAACGATTGTTTCTGACACCGCAGATGACCCCCTTGAGCGCCGCCCCGATCGACACGTCGGTGATCGAGTAATAGTCTGTGAATCCGCAGTTTCACTCGAGTAATACCCCACGAAATGGCGGAACGGACAGTGTATGAGACGGATAACAAATATCTATTCACTGGAACGGTCAGTGTGATTGAGCAATGCACGATCTGACCGGCTTCCAGCGCGACCTGCTGTACGTGATCGCAGGTGCCGACCGACCGTCGGGGCAGACCGTCAAAGACGAAGTCGAGAAGTACTACAGCTCGGAGATCAACCACGGACGGTTGTATCCGAACCTGGACACGCTCGTCAACAAGGAACTGGTCGAGAAGGGACAACTCGACAGGCGAACGAACTACTACGCGATCACTGATGCCGGTCGACAGCAGATCAAAGATCGTCGGGAGTGGGAGGGACAGTATATCGACTTCTAGGGCGACAGGTGGCCATGGACGGCGGCAGACTGCGAGTACAGTCGGTCTCACAGTGACCCGTGTCTCTCCCACCGGACGACAGTTTTCATCCTCGCGGTAACGCGGCCATAACAAAGCACGGAAGAGTGTATCGCTCCAACGAGAATGGCACTCGTCTTGTCCGCACAGGGATCGAACGTTGCACGACGAACCCCGGTGGATCGTCGATGAGTCATCGAACGAGTAATCGGACGCGGTTCGCGTTCGTTCGCCGGTACCCGTTCGATCTCGCGGCCGTCTCGATCGGCGCGGTACTCGCGTTCCTGGTCGTGACGGCGTTCGAGTCCGGAAACGGCCTTCGGTTGTTCGTTACGATGCCGCTTGCCCTGTTTCTCCCGGGCTACGCGCTCGTTTCGGTCCTGTTTCCGGCCCGCGAGCGGGACGCGCGGGAAACGGCGGCGACGGCCGCCGAGGCCCGTCCCCGCGGAATCGACATCACCGAACGCGTCGGTCTGGGATTCGTCCTCTCGCTCGCGATCGTTCCGCTGGCCGTACTGATCTTGCCGATCACCGGCTGGGGGCTGACAACTGCGTCGGTCGCAGCGGCGCTCGCTCTCGTGACGATCGTCGCCGCCCAACTGGGCGTCGTGCGACGGCTCCGAACTCCGGACGCCGAACGGTTCAGCGTCTCCCCGGTCTCGAGCCTGGGGCGTCTCCGCGGCGACGAAAGCGCGATTGCGACGGCGTCGTCGGTACTGCTCGTGGTCGCGATCGGAACGGCGGTCGGCGCGTTACTCGTTGGATTTTTGCTGCCCGTGGCGGGCGGTGGGTACACCGAGCTTGCGCTGTACAGCGAAGACGAAGACGGCGAACTGGTCGCCGGCGCGCTGCCGAGCGAGGTCGAGCCGGGCGAGTCAATCCCGCTAACCGTCTCGATCGAAAATCAGGAGGGCGACCAACAGCGCTACACGGTCGTGGTCCAGGAACAGGTCATCGAAGACGGCGAGGTGGTCGAACGAACGGAGTTACGACGGATCGACGCGACCGTCTCGGACGGCGCGACCGCGAGCGGGGAACGATCGGTGACGCCGACGGCAGGACCCGGCGAAACGGTCAGGATCAGTATGTTGCTCTATCAGGGCGAGCCCCCGGCCACGCCGACGAACGAAAACGCTGCGGAGGAGACCCACTTCTGGGTGGAAATAACCGAGACGTAACGACTCCCGTAGGCCCCCCGCCGTGGACGTAACCGCCGATCAGGGTCGGTATCGAATTCCGTGGGTGGGCCACTCCGTTTTGGGGCGCGTTTGACGCGTTCGATGCCGACGAAATACTGTCCGACTGCTTCGAGACAGCGGTATCAACTCGAGTCGGAGCGACCCCCGAGTCGGAAGTGACCACCCGAACTGGAGCTACCCCTTCGAGACGGCGGGAATGAATCAGCCAGCGACGGAACAGGCGGCTACCGTCCGGCGGATGGGCTGCGTCTCACATCGGTTCGAAATAGATTCCAGACGCACCGAGCTGGCCAGAGGGGTGAGTGTCGGCGCGAACGGGGACGGTACGGATAGCAAACAGAGATGTCGAGGATAGCGAACGACGACGGAAGTCGGGCGCGGAAACCGCTCTTACCGGCTCGCGAAGCCGAACGGAAGGTCCAGATCCGGACGGCGGGAGACGTGTTGTACCGCCGAGAGGGCGAGGACGACGAGACAGAGTGCCAGTGCGACGATCGGTGCCAGACCAGTCGTCAGGGGGCCGACCGCGAGCAACGACAGCCCAAGTGCGACGACGCCGACCGCCGTCACCGCCGCGTAACTGCGATGCCACACCCGATCGTTCTCGAGGTGGCGGTCGAGGTACGGCTCGAAGCGGTCCTCGCTTGGCAGCAGTTCGATCTTGTGGCCGTCGGGATCCCAGTTGACGATGTCGTGGTCCTCGAGCATCGGCAGATGGGTCTGGTACAGCGAGATGTACATTCGCCGGCGCTGGGTTCGGGTCACGTCGTCGGGCTCGGTGTCGTTTTCCCACGCGGCGACCTGCTGGACGAGCGGTGCGAGATCGCAGGAGCCGCCCTGCCGTTTCAGGTATTGGACCGCTCGTCGTCGCCGCGCGTTGCTGAAGACGTCGAATAGCTCGGCTTGCGTGAGTTCAGTCTCAGACATGTCTGCTCTCGTCGTGTCGTCTCGAGTCCCGGTTCCGTCTGACGGGTGTAGTCGGATACCTCACACCAGCGAATGCCAGACTGTGTCACTTTACTATCGCTCGGCTACCCGTGGGAAAGGGAATTGTACCAGTTGGCGTCCGTGACAGACGAGAAATTCGATGTTTCAGCGTCCGAACGCGCGCTGTGCGCTCGTCCGCGGCCGCGATCACCAGGCTCACGACGATAGCAGGGTGTGCGGTTTCACTGCCACCGTAGCCACGAACTACGACCCCTGCAAGCCGGGGATAACAAAGCCTCGCTACCGGCTGTTTCAGCACGATTACCCACGCGGGTATCGATTGACTATGAAACGAATACGCGACCGACCACGACGCCGAGTAGCGGCTCGAACGCACGCCACGATTCACCGTCGCGGTCGCTCGAGCGACGTCCGGGAGAGCCGTGACGACGGAGGCGAACCATAATGAGCGAAGCGGTACGAGAGGTCGTCCGCGGCGACGGCTGTACGATCGACGCCGACGCGACGGTCGGCTACGGCGAGTTCGACGAGCCGACCCGGATCGGCGAGGAAGCGACGATCCGGGCCGGCTCGATCGTCTACGGCGACGTGACGATCGGCAACGAGTTCGCGACCGGACACGATGTCCTCGTCCGCGAAGGGACGACGATCGGTGACGACGTACTCGTCGGAACCAAGACGGTCATCGACGGGCAGACGACGATCGGCTCGCACGTCAGCCTCCAGACCAATGTCTACGTGCCGACCGAGACGACGATCGGCAACAACGTCTTCGTCGGCCCGGGCGCGGTGCTGACCAACGACGAGTACCCCGTCCGGACCGACGACGGACTCGAGGGGCCGACGATCGAGGACGGCGCGTCGATCGGTGCGAACGCGACGCTGTTGCCCGGCGTCACGATCGGCGAGAACGCGTTCGTCGCCGCCGGGGCCGTGGTGACGGACGACGTCCCTGCCGATAGTCTGGCCGTCGGCACGCCAGCGACCGTCCAGGAGCTACCGGACCCGCTCGAGGGGGCGAACCAGCTCGCATGACGGACACCGAAACGAACCGAGAGGCGGAGACGGGTATCGATGCCGCCACTGGTGCCGATGCCGGGGCCGAGACGGTGGACGCCGATACCGAACCCGAGACTGCGGACGCCGATACCGAACCCGAGACTGCGGACGCCGAACCCGACCGCGACGCGACGCCCGTTCCGATCGCTGACCCCCAACTCAGCGCTGACGCCGTCCGGCGGGTCGAATCCGTCCTCGAGGACGGCCGACTGGCGGACGGACCGGAAGTCAGGGCCTTCGAAGAGGAGTTCGCGGCCTACTGTGGCACCGACGACGCGGTCGCGACGGCCAACGGAACGACCGCGTTACACGCCGCCCTCGAGGCGATCGGACTCGAGGACGGCGACGCCGTGATTACGTCGCCGTTTTCCTTCGTCGCGAGTGCGAACGCGATCCGACTGGCGGGCGGCAACCCTGTCTTTGCCGATATCGATCCCGAGACCTACACGCTTGATCCGGCCGACGTGGAGCGGGTGCTCGCCGAGCGCGACGACATCGCCGGAATCCTGCCGGTCCACCTCTACGGACTGCCCGCGGATATGCCGGCGCTGTGTGACATCGCCGACGAGTTCGATCTGTTCGTCCTCGAGGACGCGTGCCAGGCCCACGGTGCGAAAGTCGACGGCGATCGAGTTGGCACGTTCGGTGACGCGGCCTGCTTCTCGTTCTATCCGACGAAGAACATGACGACTGCCGAGGGCGGAATGATCGTCACCGACCGCGACGATGTCGCCGAGCGCGCCGCGAGCTACGTCAACCACGGCCGAAACGTAAACGGGACCGGCGGCTACGACCACGTCGCTCTCGGGCATAATTTCCGGATGACCAGCATCGAAGCAGCGATCGGCCGCGTCCAACTCGAGCGGCTGTCGGAGTTCAACCGGGCCCGTCGCGAGAACGCCGCCGCGTACGACGAGCGGTTCGCCGACCTCCCGCTCGAGACGCCGACGGAGCCGACCGGCTCTCGCCACGTCTACCACCAGTATACGGTTCGAACGGACGATCGAGACGCCCTCGAGGCGGCCCTCGCCGATCGTGATGTCGGGACCGGGATCTACTACGAGACGCCGATTCATCACCAGCCGGCCTACGAAACGGTCAGCACGGCCGCGGCGCGGCTCCCCCGCGCGGAACGGGCGGCCGAGGAGGTGCTCTCACTGCCCGTTCACCAGGGCCTGTCGACACGCGACAGGGAGACTGTCGTCGAAGCAGTGCGGGATCACGTTACCAGCCAATGAGTACGGACAGAACGACTGACGGGACGACCGACGAACAGATTCGAGCCGGCGTCATCGGCGTCGGCTCGATGGGCGAAAACCACGCGCGCATCTACGCCGAACTCCCACGCGTCGAACTCGTCGGCGTTACCGACCACGACGACGGGATCGCGCGGCGAGTCGCCAACGAATACGGGACCGAACCGGTCGATCTCGAGACGCTGTGCGAGCGCTGTGACCTCGTGACAGTGGCCGTTCCGACCCACGCACACTACGAGACGGTTTCGGCCTGTCTCGAGGCGGGCGTCAACGTACTGGTCGAGAAGCCGATCGCGGAAACCGTCGAGCAGGGCCAGAAACTGGCCGAGCTAGCCCGCGAGGCAGGGCTCATCTTGCAGGTCGGTCATATCGAGCGGTTCAACCCGGCGGTGCAGACGGTCGAAGAATTGATCGACGAGCTGGACGTGATCAGCATCGAGGCCCACCGGCTCGGCCCGCCGATCGACCGGACGGCACCGGGTAACGTGGTCTTCGACCTGATGGTCCACGACGTCGACGTCGTCGGCTCGATACTCGACGAGAAACCGCACTCGGTCGCCGCGATGGGGGCCGAGAACGGTCAGTACGCTACCGCGACGATCGAGTACGACGACGTTATCGCGACGGTGACGGCGAGCCGCGTCACCCAGAAAAAGGTCCGGAAGCTCACCGTCACCGCCCGCGAGTGTCTCGTCGAGGTCGACTACCTCGAGCAGTCAGTGCTGATCCACCGTGATTCCTACCCCGAGTACCTCACGGACGACGGCCAGTCCCGATACCGCCACGAGAGCGTCGTCGAGCGACCTCGCGTCGACACCGGCGAGCCGCTTCGAAACGAACTCGAGTCGTTCGTCGAGGCGGTTCGCACCGGCACCGAGCCGGAAGTGACCGCCGAGGACGGGATTCAGGCCCTCGAGACGGTCCAGTTGATCGATCGGCTCGCGATGGGGGCGACGGACGAGACGGACGACGAACCGCCCCAAGAGCCGGAGGTGGAAGCCTGATGTCGGACACCGCTGGCAGCGGCCGCGACGCGACCGATGCCCGGACTACTGACGGGCTCTACGGCTCGAGCCAATCCCCCGACCGTCAGCGCGACCGCCTGACGAGCGGCGAAATTCCGGTCGCCGTCTACGGCCTCGGCAAGATGGGGCTTCCGCTCGCAGCGGTCTACGCCGAGACCACGGGGAACGTAACCGGCGTCGACATCGATCCAACCGTCATCGAGACGATCACCGACGGCGAGAGTCACGTCGTCGGCGAACCCGGCCTCGCGGACCTCGTCGCCGACCAGGTCGATGCGGGACGGCTCGAAGCCACGACCGACGGCTCGACGGCGGCGTCGGCGGCACGAATTCACGTCATTATCGTCCCGACGCTGCTGGACGACGAGAACGATCCGGATCTGACGACGGTCGAATCCGTCGTCGATGACATCGCCGCCGGTCTCGCTCCCGGCGATCTGGTGATCGCCGAGTCGACGTTGCCGCCGGGGACCTGTCGCGACGTGCTCGAGCCCCACCTCGCGAGCGAAAGCGGGCTCGCGACCGACGAGTTCGGGCTCGCGTTCTGTCCCGAACGGACATCCTCGGGAACGGCGCTACGGGACATCCGCGGCCAGTATCCGAAGGTCGTAGGCGGCGTCGATCCGGAGAGCACCCGGGCTGCCGCGGTCGTCTACGACGAACTTTCGGAGAACGAGGTTCACCCCGTCTCGGACGCGACGACGGCGGAGGCCGTCAAGGTGTTCGAGGGAATCTACCGTGACGTGAACATCGGCCTCGCGAACGAGCTGGGGCTGCTCGCGGACGAACTCGGCGTTTCGGCCCGCGAGGCGATGGACACGGCGAACGACCTGCCGATGTGTCAACTCCACGATCCCGGCCCGGGCGTCGGCGGGCACTGCATTCCGTACTACCCGCACTTCCTGCTCGGCCGAACCGACGAGCCGATGGCCGTCACGGAGACGGCTCGCCAAGTCAACCACGAGATGCCGTCGGTCGTCGTCGATCGACTCGAGCGCGAACTCGCGCGGGTGGACACCGACATCGCGGAGGCATCGGTCGTCGTTCTCGGCGTCACGTACCGTCCCGGCGTCGAGGAGACGCGCGCCTCGCCCGCGCTGGGGGTCATCGACGACCTGCTCGAGCGGGGAGCCGACGTCGCGGGCGTCGATCCGCTCGTCGATCCGGCCGACTACGGCGCGCGCCCGGTGACGATCGAGGAACTATCGGAGGCGGCGTTCGACGCCGCCGTGATCGTCACTCCCCACGAGGCGTTCGATCGAATCGACTGGGGTGGCCTCGAGCGGATGGTCGTCATCGACGGGCGAGATGCGGTCGACCTCTCGGAGACGCCCCATCGGGAGTACGACCTCGCCGGCTCGAGCGACGGCCGACCGCCGCGGGGGTCGCGTGATCCTGATGGCGGTATCGAACGCGATGACACTGATCGCGATGGGGGCGATCGAGACGGAATCGAGCGCGAGCCGTCGGAGGCGGTGAGTGCGAGCACCGACGGAGGAAACGATGTATAAGGGAAAGCGGATCGGCGTCGTCGTAACGGCCTACGACGAAGCGTCGTTCGTCGGTCGTGTCATCGAAACCGTTCCGGAGTTCGTCGATCGGATCTATGCGATCGACGATAGGTCACCGGACGAGAGCTGGCAGGTGATCCAGCGTGTCGCCGAGCGGGTCAACGCGGCGGCCGAAAGCGGCGCGACCGAGCCGGCGGTCGCGGTGGCCGACGGCGGCGACGACCGACGCGTCGTGCCGATCCGTCACGAGAAAAACCGCGGCTACGGCGCGGCGGTCAAGACCGGCTACCGCCGCGCGACGGAGGAGGGAATGGACGTCGTCGCCGTCATGAACGGCGACGGCCAGATGGACCCCGTGATCCTCGATCGAATCATCGATCCCGTCGTGACCGGCGAGGCCGACTACGCCAAGGGGAATCGGCTGCTTCGACCCGAAGACCGCGAGGATATGTCGACGTTCCGGTTCGTCGGGAACGCGATCCTCACCGGACTCTCGAAGTTCGCGTCGGGCTACTGGTCGATCGGCGACCCGCAAAACGGGTACACCGCCATCTCGCGGGACGCGATCGAGCAACTCGATCTCGAGGCGATCACCGACCAGTACGGCTTTCTGAACCACCTCCTGACGCACCTCAACGTCGCGGGCTGTCGGGTCGCGGACGTGCCCATGACGGCGATCTACGGTGATGAGGAAAGCAGCATTCGGTACGTCCCCTTCGTCCGGTACGTCTCCCTGTTGTTACTCCGGAGCTTCTGCTGGCGGCTGAAAACGCGGTACGTGGTCAGATCGTTCAATCCGGCCATCGTCCACTACGCCGTCGGCTCCGGGGGGCTGGCCGTCGGGCTGGCAGGACTGGGTGGCTCGCTCGTTCGAGTCGCCCGCGGCAACGAGGCCGCAACGGCGAGTCTCGCCTCGTTCGCTGCGATTCTGATCGGGCTCGTCTCGCTCGGCAGCGCTATCCAGCTCGACGCCGAGGCGAACGAGGACCTCGAGCTTCCGTGTGACAAACGCGACGCGACGACTGATCGGACAGTCGGGCGCGACGCGACGACCGATCGGACAGACAAGCGCGACGAGGGACCGCCAGCTCAATCGATCGAGTGAGTGACGATCGCGTCGCTCTCGCAGGTCGGACACTGAGTGGTTCCGGCCGAAACGTTCGTTCCGCAGTCACGACACTCGTGGACGACCGTAACCGATCGGACGCCATCGCCGCTTTGCGCCGCGGTTTCTGGAGTGTCCGTCGTGGTTTCGGACCCGGAGAACAGTTGACTAAGTAGTGTGGAGAGACTCATAGAACGGGGTTGTCGGCCCTATTCCAGAGATAGGTATAAGCGTTTCGTGAGCCGGACGATACTTTCATCGTTCCGTATGCTTCAACGGTAGCAGTAGATGTGGTGTGAGTTATCACCGTAAATTCCTACCAGAAACAGCTCGTCCCCGGAGTCACATCGTCTGCGAACGCGGCTGCAACGCTCGCTTCGTCGAACGGTCGAGACGGTCGACCGTTCCCCGAGAGCGGGCAACGTCGACGAGCAGATCGGTGAGGTTCACGAGATCCCCGACGTACTCCCGTCGCCGCCGCTGCCAGCGCTCGTCGGCCTCGTCGTCGGCGAGGACCTCGAGAGACCGCTCGCAGACCGCGTCGTACTCGTCGAACTGCTCGGCGAGGCCGGCGCGCTCGAGTTCCTGGAACTCGCCGTACTCGTGACGGTCGGTGCCGCGGTAGCGAAAGGCCGGCGTTCCGAGTAGTGCGGCCTCATTGACCATCGTCCCGGTGTCGGCGACCAGCAGCGAGGCCTCGGCCATCGCGTCGTGAATCAGCGCCGGGTGGAGATCGTATGCCCGCGCGGGGAGGTCCCGGAGGTCCATCTCGTCTCCCTCGTCGGAGACAAAGACGGTCGCTTCCTCGCTCAGTCGCTCGATCAGGTCGCGTCGCTGTTCGGGGCGGAACCCCTCGAGGTCGGCGTCGTGGAGGGCGTCGAGGGCGTTGAATCGGACGATTGCATACGGTTCGTCCGGAGCCACCCCAAGGTATTCCAGAACGTCGGCGTTCGGCTCGAAAACGTCGGGGTGGAGATAGGCACACTCCTTGAAGCCGTCGAAGGTGTAGTGAGTGTCACCGAGATCGCGGCGCGTCACCGCCGGGGAGAGAATGCAATCGGCGAACGGCCGGGAAACGGTGTGGTTGAAGTCACCGGGTTCGTCGTCGAGGACGAGCACAACTGGGGTTCTCGTCAGCGTACCGGCGGCGGCCGCGTAGGGTCCCCTGCCGAAGATCACGTCGGGACCGAACCGGATCGCTTCGGTCGCGATCGTCAGGAACTGGCCCCCTAACTCGCGTGCGAACCCCAGTTTCGAGTACCGCTCCGTTTCGTGATCGCCGTACACTCGGTACGGCATGTCGAAATAGTCGAGTAGGTCGATCGTACAGGCGTAGCGACGAGTGAGCACGAGCACGTCGTGGCCCGCTCGCTCGAGGCGGTCGACGGCGTGTCGATACAGATGGACGTGGGCTGGCGTATTCGCCAAGACGAGGATCCGCATCGCTGCGAACTACCCCATCTCGACCCTTTGTAATCCCATCGCTACGGGGGACGCCGACCGGAAGCCACCGTATACGAATCCCACATCTAGCTGTACGTGAAGGAAAACTCGCGTGGGTCGTGCGGATAACAAAACGGATCCAGTCCGTTTCGTCGGGTACTCGAAATGGACGTTCTCACGCTCACTGCGTACGCCGACGCCCCGTTCATGGTTCAGCAGATGGACGCGCTCGAGGAGCGCGGCGTCTCGTTTACCACGATGTCGGTGGCCGGTGAGATCGACGCCGAAACCGACCGGAGTCCGGTGGATTACATTCGGACGGTTCCGGAGATCATTCGGGAAGCGGGAAACGGCTACGATCTGATCCACGCCCACTACGGATTGACGGGGCCGATAGCGCTCGCACAGCTCCGCAAGCCGGTCGTCCTCTCGCTGTGGGGATCGGACGTCCACGGACCGGTCGCACCCGTCAGCCGGGCGTCTGCGCCACTCTGTGACGAGGTCGTCGTCATGTCCGAGGAGATGCGCGCAGCACTCGGCCGCGACTGTCGGGTGATCCCCGACGGCGTCGACCTCGAGACGTTTCGGCCGGAGCCCCAGGATAGGGCCAGAGCACGGGTCGGCTGGGACGACGATGAGGACGCGTACGAGGTACTCTTTCCCTATTCGCCCGCGCGCGGAGTGAAAAACTATCCGCGGGCCGAGCGCGTGGTGACCGTGGCCGACAACCTCCTCGAGCGACCCGTGCGACTCCGGACCGTCTCCGGCGTCGATCACGATGCGGTTCCGGACTATATGAACGCCGCCGACGCGCTCCTGTTGACCTCTCACAGCGAGGGATCACCCAACTCGGTGAAGGAGGCCCTGGCCTGCAACCTCCCCGTGGTCGCCGTCGACGTCGGCGACGTACGGGAGCGACTGGCCGGCGTCGAGCCCTCCCGTGTCGCCTCGAGCGACGAAGAACTCGTCGGGGGGCTCATCGACATTCTCGAATCCGGCGAGCGATCGAACGGCCGCGAGGCCGCCCGCGAGGTGAGCATCGACCGGATGGCCGATCGGATGCTCGAGGTCTACGAGGAGGTCGCGGGGCAGGTTATCGAGACCAAAGACGTCAGGGAGAAACGGCGTGTGGCGGGAGCGACACGGGTCGAGTGACGGCCGAAGAGTCGTTCTATAGTAGCCACTGCAAGTCACTGCACACCTGATCGCATGACAGCGATGCGACCAGCGTGCAACTCGTTTCAGTGACTACTGTCGTCTTCGGTGTCAGGTTCGAGTGCAACGCGGTCGAGCTCGATCGTCTCGAACGCCTGATCGCTCGAAAGAATCGCATCGCTCGCGAGCGCCGCATGAAACGCGTCGAACGTGTTCAGTCCGTCATCGATGTACGCCGACGCCTGAAAAACGATATCCAGATCGACATCTGTCTCTGCGAGTTCGAGGATTGCCAGCGTCGCTTCCTCGCGATCGAAACCGAACCGCTCTTCGATCAGAAATAGTTCGATGAACGTCGCCAGCGAGACCTCGAGATCACCGCGGTGTTCCTCGAGTTTCGATTCCGCTCGGTCGGCGAGCCAGTCGTCGGCTTTGAGAAGCGCGAGCCAAAAATCCGTATCAGCGTACATGCTCGGTCGCTTGCTCTCGGCCTTCGTCGAGACCAGCCTCACGCAGTTCGTCCATGGATGCAGCTTTCAACTCGTCGCTGGCCGCGTTCCGCAGTGACTCGAGTGGATCGTCGGGAACGGGCATGAGCTTGATACCGTCCTCCAGTTCGACGAGTCGATACCGCTCGCCGAAGCGCTCACGAACCGCCTTCGGGATCGTAATCCGACCGCGCTCGTCCGTCGTGATCTCGGACATACCTATCTAGTGTCGACGGGCGGGCGAGAAATAAATCTACTCCCACGTTTCGATCTCAAATGGGAACCGAAAATTTCGATCCTTCAGCCGTTCCGGCGAGCTGAGCTACGCGGAAAACCCTCTTCTACCGGTTCGGTCGCAATCGGTCGTGGTGAAGTTCCGACAACTACTGCACTTTCGCCTCGTACCACTCCATCGCATCGGGCACGTGCGCCTCGAGCGGCTGATACTCGTAGCCCAGCTCCTCGCTGGCCTTCCGCGAGCTGTAAAACAGTCGCTGGGTGGCGAGTTGCGCCATCTGCCGGTCGAAGGGGAACATCCGGCGGTCGGCGACGGCATCGACGACCTCGGCGACCGGCCCGGCGGCCCGGATCGCCGCGGCAGGGACGCGGATCCGTGCAGGTGAGCCGCCGGCCGCGTCGGCGATTCTGGAGACCGCCCGGTCGTAGGTGAGGTTCTCGCCGCCGAGGATGTAGTGCTCGCCGCTGGTTCCGTGCTCGTACGCCGCCAGAATGCCGTCGACGACATCGGAGACGCCGACGATGCTCAGGCCGCCGGGGAGGTAAGCGGGCATCGTCAACTCGACGCCCATCGAGAGCAGTTGCGCGGTGAACTCCCCGTCGCCGGGGCCGAAGATCGACGTTGGATGGACGGTGACGGCGTCTCCGTCCGTTTCGGCGTACCGATCGACCAGTTCCTCCGCCTCGGCTTTCGAGGCCTGGTAGGCACCGATCGGCTCGGCCACGTCCGTCTCGTCCGCGAAGTCGCTCCCGTTCTTCGGGCGGCGCGTTCCGGAAGTACTGGTAAAGACGACGCGGCCCACATCGCCGTCCCGACAGGCCTCGAGCACGCGCTCGGTCCCGTCGCGGTTGACCTCCCGGACGGTTTCCGGACCGGCGCTCCAGAGGCCGATTCCCGCGAGATGGAAGACGGCGTCGGCCCCGTCGACGAGGTCCCGCAGCGTCTCGTCGTCGAGGATATCGCCGACGTACCACTCCACGTCGTCGAGGTCCCCCCGATCCGAGGTCGGCCGGCTGAGCCCGCGGACCGTCCAGCCCTCCTCGAGGAGGCGATCACAGAGCCGCGAGCCGAGGAAGCCGGTCGCACCGGTAACTGCCGCAATGGGGGGCTCGGTCGTCGCGGTCATCGACCACCCTCGAGTTGCGGCGGGACGGCGTCGCCGGCGACCGCCGCGTACACGCGGTAGGCGGTGGAGACGGCGGGATGGGTCTCGTCCGAGGGCGGAAGCTCGCCGTCGGGGATCCGCTCTCGAAGCCGCTCGAAGTCGACGCCGTCCCCCTCGACGGTGACCGGTCCGGCGTCCCCGCGGGCCGTCTTCAGCGCCGCGTCGGTCTCGAGCGATCGGCCGAGCAGCGAGGACGCGACGGCGTCGACGGCGGAAGCCGAACCCGCGAACAGCGCGTTTCCTGCAGCGGGATCGCCGCCGTAGGCGGTCGTCGCGTCCAGGACGGAGACAGCGGGCTCGATGACGCGCGTCGCCGCGACGGGAACTCGCTCGGGATCCGCCGTCGAATCGACGAGCGCGGCGAGCGCCCGCATCGCGCCGGCGACCGGCCCATTCTCGGTTGGTCGCAGCGACGGGACGACGATCACGGTACTCTCGGCGAGCCGCTCGGGCACCGAAAGCGCGACCGGACTCCCGTCAACGGTACAGATGTCCTCGGTCCGGGACTCGTCCGCCAGATCGACGAATTCGGCGTCGAAGCGCTCGAGCAGGCTCGCGTAGCCGAGATACTCGGCGGTTCGAGCGACGGAGATCCGCTCGTCGCTCGCGCCAGCGACGGCGATATCGGCGTCAGTCCGCCGCTCGAGGCGGGACACGATCGAGCCGATCACGGCCGGATCAGTGACCATCCCCGATGATGGGTGAAACGGGTAGTGGGTATCGGGGACGAGCGTTAGTCGGTCAGCAGCGGCGAGCGTCTCGAGTGAGGGCTCGAGCACGTCGCGGACGGGCGACTCGAGCGCCGCCATGCGGGCGTCGATGTCTGGATCCCACCCGCCGCGGCGTCCGGTGGCGTCGACGACAGCCGCACGGACCGGGTCCCCGTTCATCGCGTCATCCGTCGCGCTCGTCGCGTTATCCGTCGCGCTCGTCGCGTCATCCGTCG
The DNA here is from genome assembly GCF_041894845.1 of Natrinema sp. H-ect4. Lineage (NCBI taxonomy): Archaea > Methanobacteriati > Methanobacteriota > Halobacteria > Halobacteriales > Natrialbaceae > Natrinema > Natrinema sp. H-ect4. The sequence continues at coordinate 133,409 of NZ_JBHDYC010000010.1, read as the reverse complement.
CGCTCATAGGGTCACCTCGGGCGTCTCGAGTCCGTCGATCTCGTCGGCGGCTTCGTCGGTCTCTGCGGCCAGCTCGTAGGCTCGCTCGGCGAGCGCGAGCGTCCGGCGACCGTCGGCCCCGTCGACCGGCGGCTGTTCGTCCTCGCGGATCGCATCACAGAAGTCCGCCAGGGCGTCGTAGTGAGCCTGCAGGTAGAACGTCGGCCCGAAAACGTCCGGTTCGTCGCGCGTGAGTCGACTGGCGACGTTCGAGAGGGCGGATTTGGCAGCGCCGGCGTAGAAGTTCCGGGGCAGGTGGTCCTGATTGCTGATCGTCCCCGTTACGCCCTCGAGGCGCAGCCGGGTGTTGACCTCCGGAAGCTGTTCCCACTGGTAGGAGCCACAGTGGAGCGTGATCGTCGTCCCCGTCTCCGGCGCTTCCATGAGGACGGTCGCGGCGTCCTCGACGTCGATCTCGAGTGTCTGCCCCATCGAGGCGTCCCGGACTCGGAGATCCCCGAACAGCCACTCGAGGACGTCGAAGCAGTGGACACCGAGCTCGAGCAGGGAGCCCCCGCCGACCGCGTCGGCGTCGAGCGGCCACGACGGCGGCGTGTTCTCGACCGGTGGTCGGCCGAGCGGACCGTCGTTGAGCCGGGTGATCGAGGCGTAGGGGACGTGACCGACGCTCCCCTCGTCGTAGGCCGCCTTGACACCGGCCATGTCCGGCTGGTAGCGCAGCGTATGGTCGACGCCGATCGCGATGCCCGCTTCGCGAGCGGTCTCGAGCATCTCGTCGGCCTCGTCGGTCGTCCGAGCCAGGGGTTTCTCGACGAAGACGTCGACGCCGGCCTCGGCGGCCCGTTCGACGGCTTCGCCGTGGAGGAACGGCGGGAGTGCGACGACCGCTGCGTCCAGGTCCTCGGAGTTGAGCAGCGTCGCGTAATCGTCGTACGTGCGCGACGCACCGGCGCGTTCGGCGCGCTCGCGGTTCTCGGGGACGGCGTCAGCGGCCGCCACAACCGTGACGCCGGGCATCGCGGCTGCTGACTTCAGGTGTACCATGCCGATGTTCCCGACGCCGAGGATGCCCAGCGAGAGCGCATTCGAGTCGGTCAACCGATTCAAAAGAGGCGTTGGTGCCATCTGTCCGAGAACGGGCCGGCTGCGGGCTTTGTTATCGTCGTCGTACCCGCCAGCGCGCTCGAGTAGCGAATCCCTTCAGCCGTTCGTCTCGGTCACTTCCAGCTCGCCGTCGCCTGCTCCGTAACCGGCGACGATCCCGAGACACGGCGGGCAACATCGCCCATCGTCTCGACCGTGAGATCGGTCGCGGTCCGCCGACGCTCGAGGTGAGAGAGAATCGCCCGCATGCGGCGATCGTCCCGCTCGTGGGTCAGATTGTTCGGGTGGAGCCACATGTGAAAGAGTCCGTCGGTCCGGGCCGCCTCATCGATCCCGCTACGGGCCAGTTCGACCATCGGATCCGTCCAGATCGACTCGGCAACCGTCCGCGCCGGCCCCTCGAACCCGAAGAGGAACATCGACGCCGGCACGTTGACCAGCCCGTACTCGTCGACGGCCGGTTCGACCAGCATCGACCGGTCCCGAATCGTCGAATCAAATATTCCGCGCACGCCGTCCCGCGTCGGTGATCGTCCCCGATACGCCGAGACGCCCTGCTCGGCCAGCACCTCCCGATGGCCGATATCGTTGCGCGGGTAGACGAACGAGTCGATCGACTCGTTCCAGTCGGCCGCGATTTCGCGGCTGCGCTCGAGTTCGGCGACGGCGAACTCGCGATCCGTCTCCGGGCGGCCGAACAGGGCGTGCGAAAAGGAGTGGCTGGCGAACTCGTGGTCGGCGTCCGACTGGCGGAGGTCCGTCACGAGATCGGGGGCGTATCGAAGGTCATCGCGGTCCGCCCAGTCGGTTCGCTCGCGGTCGAACCAGCCGTTGGGGGCCGGATGGTCGGCGTGGACGCCGTCACAGTCGTCGAGCATGAGGTGACCGACGACGGCCCATGTCGCCGGGATATCGAACTCCTCGAACAACTCGAGCATGACCGACCAGCCGCGGCGACCGGCCTCGACCCGCTCGGTCGGCGGGTCGGCCAGATCGTGAAATCCCCAGCCGAGTTCGGCGTCGAGAGAAATTACGACGCTGCCCACGGGATCCACCACTGTTGAACGCGTTTCATATCGGGACGGTCCGCCCGGGATGACTTTGTTATGGATCTCTTGTCGGGACGGGGACCGAGAACCGTCGTGGTTACCGCCGCCGCTCGAGCGCCGCCGAACGCGGACATGCTGGCAGAAGAATTAATCGGAGCGAACGGAATCGAATGGGGGCGGCTACCGGGTGAAACCTCTCTATAACAAAGCGCTCGTCGGGCAATTTCTGTCCATAGGCGTCTTCGACGTCTCCCTACATAATCATGAGCGGATCTACAACCCCCTCCGAGCGAGCGTTCGTGCTTGGACTCGACGGCGTACCGTGGAGACTCATCGAGCAGTGGAGCGACGAGGGCGAACTCCCGAACTTCGCCCGGATGCGCGAGGAGGGCGCGTCCGGAACGCTCGAGAGCACCCGTCCGCCGACGACGCCGCTCGCGTGGCCGTCGATCGCCACGGGTGTCTGGCCGGATAAACACGGAATCTACGGCTTTCAGAACCTCTCTTCGGAATACAGCCACGAGATGTACACGAGTCGAGATCTCCAACAGCCGGCCCTCTGGGAGCAACTCGGGCCGGCCCACGTCGGGAACGTCCCGATGACGTATCCGGTCAGCGAGATCGATGGCACCATGGTCACGGGCATGATGACGCCCTCGACGGACCGGGAGTTCACCCATCCACCGGAGCTCCGGGACGAGGTCGAGTCCCGGATCCCGAACTACGAGATCAGCCTCGATTACCCCGAGTACGCCGACCGACTGGACGACTTCGAAGTCGCCGTCGACGACGTGCTCGCAAAGCGCCGCGAACTGATGCGGATTCAGATGGACCGCGCCAGCGACGACTGGCAACTGTTCTTCTTCGTCTACACCGCACCCGACCGATTCCAGCACCTCATCTGGGACATGGATCGGCTCCTCGCCCACTACAAGAAACTCGACGACGTACTCGGCGAGGTCATAGACTACACGGACGACCACGACGCGGACCTCTACGTCGTCTCCGATCACGGCTTCGGCCCGATCGAGGACCTCGTCTACGTCAACCGCATCCTCGAGCGGGAGGGCTACCTGTTCCGCCGCGAAGACGACGGGACCCGCGGTGCGCTCGCGAGCCTCGGCATCTCCCGGGACGCCATCACCGGTGCGCTCAATCGCGTCGGGATCACCGAAAAGGCGCTCGTCCAGTCGCTCCCCCGACAGCTAGTCGACTCCGTTGCCGAGCAGATTCCCGGCGATCACGCCCTCTACGATGTCGACTTCGACCGCACGGTCGCGTTCGTCCACGACACCGGCAACCTGTACATCAACGACACTGAGCGCTTCGACAGCGGCGTCGTCGATCCCAGCGAGATCTCGGAGATCAAGGCCGATATCAGGGCCGCTCTGGAGTCGGCGACCGACGCCGACGGGGAGGTGCTGCTCGAGGTGTTCGACGGGGACGATCTGTTCCCGACGGACGAGGAGTCACCGGACCTCGTCGTGAGCGGTCGGGAAACCTACGAGTCACGAAGCACGGTCGCCGACGACGTGATCGGCGATACCGGGGTTTACGACGCGAGCCACCGCAGCGAGGGGATCGTCCTGTGTCGCGGGCCGTCGATCGACGCCGGAGCGACGCTTCGGGGGGCGCGCGTGGTCGACGTCGCGCCGACGCTGCTCCACGGAATCGGCGAACCGGTCCCGGAAAACGCCGACGGACGGGTGTTGTTCGATGCGTTCGCCGAGGAAGCGCGCCCGGCCTCGAGAAAGGTCGACCGCACGACGGTCAGCCGGACCGACACCGACGACGCGGTCGACGAGGACTTCGACGACGTCGAGGACCGACTGAAGGGGCTCGGCTACATGGAGTGAGTGATCCCGCGGTCCGTCGCGACCCGTTCTCCGAGTGACTATCGGCTCGGCAGGGGCAGGTAACTACCGCCGTATACATCGTGACAGAGCTCTTTTCCGGCGCTCTTCGATCCCGAATACCCCCGGGTTCGCTCGAACGGATACCGAACGACCGCCACCCTCCTCTCACGTCCGATCGCGCGGTAGCGTCAGCGTGATAGTGTTTCCCGTCTCGGATCGATCGAACGCGATATTGCCGTCCGAGAGGTCGGCGACCCAGTAGACGAGCCACAGCCCCAACCCGGACGTGTGATAGACGTCGTCCATCTTCCAGTCACCGGTGAGAATGCGAAACTCGACTTCCGGGATCGGCGGACAGTTATCTCGAATCGTGACGGAGATCGTTTCCGGGCTCGAGCGGACGGTTACCGACAGTTCCGGCTTACCGTGCGGTTCGTGTCGAACCGCGTTCTCGAGGAGTTCCGCCACGGCCAACTCGATTTCAGTTACTGCGCGGGTGGTCGCGGTGTCCGGAGATGTCGTCTCGATCGTCGCGTTCGGATACTGGTCGCGTATCGTTTCGATTGCCTCGGTTACGACTGGGACGAGGTCGATCGAGACGGGCACCGATCCCTCCGTGAGCAACTCGATGATCTCGCGCTGCTTGGCGGCGGTCTCGAGGAGTTCCTGCCCCTGTCGGCGGATGGTCGCCGCGTGTTCGCGGGACGATTCGTCGCCGTCCCTCGTGATGCACTCTGCGTTGCCGAGCATCACGGACAGATCGTTTCGCAGGTTGTGTCGAAGGAGATTGTCCATGATCACGAGCTGGCGTTCCCGGCGACGACGATCGGTGATATCTCGGGAGAACCCGACGATGCGGTCGACCTCGCCGTCTTCGATGATCGGTTCGGAACGCACCCAGACCCAGCGGCTGTAGTCTGTGTCCGGATTGACGCGATACTCGATGTCGACCGATTCGCCGTCCGAGATGCGGGCCATCGCTTCCGTGACGCGGGAAACGTCGTCAGGGTGGACGACATCGAGAAACTCATGCGGGTTCGCCTCGAGATCCTCGACCGGTTGGCCGAAGACGTCTTCGTAGACCGGGTTGACGAACAGGAGCTCGGTCCAGTCGCTGCTGAACATCCAGAGGACGTCCCCGACCGTCCCGGCGATCGTCTGCAGTCGACTCTCGGCGGTGCGGCGATCGCGTTCCGCAGCGACCTGTCGGGAGATATCCCGCGAGCTGACGACGTACCCCTCGAGCGTGTCGTCGGGCAGATCCGTAAAGCGGCTCTCGAGCCACACCCACTCGTCGCTTCGGGTCGCGTGACGATATTGGACCGACGCGGACGACTCCCCCGTCGAACTGATCTGCTGGAACTGGTCCGCGACGGTTTGTCGATCGTCCGGATGGATGTACTCCTGGGAGTCCTCGCCGACGAGCTGGTCCGGCTCGTACCCGAGAATAGAGCGACTCGCATCGTTGACGTAGAGGTACGTCCCCGCCTCGTCGACGACGGCGAGTTTGTCCTGGGCGTTCTCGAGCAAAATCGAGGCCAGATCGCCGATTTCGACGGTCATCTCACTACTGTGGTAATTGTTCACGTAGGATGATGAAAAGCGTGGTGGGCGCGTCACCGACCGAACGCCTCGCTCTATCGACCGGATCGGACGAGTCGAAGACCGGCTTTCGCCGTCGTCCAGGCCGGGTACACGGTGTTGTAGACGCTGTTCGGCGCGTTTCGCGCGCCGGCCCAGAGGAGTCGGTGGACCAGTGGCGAGCCGGACGACGATATCAGGTCGGCCAGATCCGCGGTTTCGAGCCACTCGAAGAAGGTTCGCTCGGCCGACGTCGCGGGTTCGGTCTCGCTCGCGCGCTCGCGGATGTCGGCCCACATGTGGCGCTCGTCCTGCCCGAGCACCCACTCGCCGCGCTCGAGGGAGCGACGGAGGTCGCGGTAGTCCGCGTCCGAGAACGGATAGCCGTGGCTCGACGGCTCGAGGCCGGACAGGCGAAGGCCGATCGCTGTCCGATAACACTTCTCACACTCGCCGCAGTTACCGTCCATGCGGTCGTTACAGGTCTGGAGTTGCAGTTCGGGATCCTCGTCGCGGACGTAGTCGGCGATGACGTCGAGGCGTTCCTGCCGGGTGAGTTCGTAGGCGTCGTGGTGACACCGCGTCCCGGCCCATCGGACGTGCTCGTCGACGTCGGGGCGAGAACCCCACTCGAGGTCGATCCCGTCCCAGTGAGTCGCGGCGACGTAGAGGTCTTCCATTCCGCGCGCGTAGGCCATCGGTGCGCAGAGCCCGAGCAGTCCCAGCCCGTGACCCACGGAGCTGTACCAGCCACCGTCGACGTAGCGCTTGTAGTGGGCTAACAGCATGGGATGATCGAGGAAGGAGAGCATGTTCGACTCGACGAACGCCGTCTCGCAGTCGTGGTCAGCGGCGAAGCCCGAGACGCGCTCGCGGAGGGCGTCCCACTTCCCGTCATCCGCGGCGTCCGGGGTGATCGTCCAGCCGCGGACGCTGATCAGCGTCGGCGACTCCTCGCGGTGGCGGACGTACGAGCACGTCGAGTCGACGCCGCCGGTGAACAGCAGGCCGCTCTCGGCGGTCGCGTCTGGTTCCGGTTCGATAGTTCGGCGCGCGTAGAGCGTCCCCCCCTCGAGGAAGTCGTGCATGTCACACAGCGACTCCTTTACGTCCTCGAGCGCGCGCGCGAACGTCGCGTCGACCTCGTCGACGTAGACGTCGGCTCCGTTGGCCCATGCGACCGGACAGACCTGTGCGAGGACGGGAATCGCGAGCACGCCCTCGGGAACGTCCCCGATCGGAACGTCGTAGCTGGTCCGAAACGATTCGTCGGTGAAGAACCGCTCGAGGTCGGCAGCGCTGCGGACCGAGCACTCGAGAGTCGTCTCGTGCGTTGAGATCTCGTCGATGATGATGGATGACATAGTGAAAGTGAGTACGGGTGTCGTCTCGACCGATCACGACCGCCTACAAAAACCGGCATAATCGTTGATCAATCGCGTCTCGAGAAATCAATCCGTAGCTGACCGTTTGGAGTCGATAGGGATAGCATACTTCGGATGTAGACCTCACAACAGCTGTTTTCGAGGGTAGGAAGCCTATAACAAACCCCGACAGTGCCGACCACTGGCCCAACACATGCGTATCGAGACTGGGCCGTCCGAACTCGGTGAGAGGGCATGAGACGATCGACGCTCAATGTGACGGTCGCGATCGGCTTTCTTGCGGTTGCGATGGGGATCCTCGTGGCGAGGGCGAACCCCGCGACCGCCTACGAGCCGTCGGTCTACGCGGGCGCTCCGACGATCACCTGGATCGGGTTCGCACTCGCACTCGCGGTCGCGGTGGGAACGACCCTGTCCTGTCGCGGCCGTCAGCAGGGACTCGGAATCGGTCTCGGGGGACTGACGGTCACGGCCATCGTGAGCCTCCCGATACTCAGGAATTATCGGTTCGCCGGAATGGGCGACGCACTCACGCACCTCGGGTGGACGCGCGACATCGTCACCGGCGGAACCGCGCCGCACGAACTCTTTTATCCGGGACTCCACGCTATCGCGACGGTCCTGCATTTCGCCGGCGGTGCCTCGATCGAACGGGGGCTCCTGATCGGGATGGTCGTCCTCTTCGTCCCCTTCGTCATCTTCGTCCCGCTCGTCGTCCGCGATATGACCGGCGACGGGCTGGCGGTCGGCCTCGCCGCGATCGTCTCCTGGATGGTGCTGCCGATCAACAACATCGCGACGCACATGGGCGTTCACACCAACTCGAACGCGCTGTTCCTCGTTCCGCCCGTGCTCTTCGCGATCGTCGCCTACCTCCACCGGCGCTCGACGCTCGAGCGACTCCCGCTCGACGTGTCGCCGTTCAGTGTCCTCATCTTTCTCACCGGCCTCGCGCTCTTGTTGGTGCATCCCCAACAGATGTTCAATGTCGTCGTTCTCATTGGCGCGATCAGCGGCGTCCAGTATCTCGCCCGCCGGCGCTACGACGACCACCCGATGCTCGAGCATCCGACGACCTACGTTCATACGCTCTCCCTCGGGGCCCTCTTCGGGCTCTGGGCGCTCGGCAACGAGCGGTTCAGGCAGGCCGTCGGCGGCCTCGTCACCGGGTTGCTCGCACAGGATATCGGCGGCGGCACCGAAGTCGACCAGCGGGGGACGTCGTTGACCGAGATCGGTGGCAGCCTCACCGAGTTGTTCGTGAAAATGTTCCTCGACGCGGCGATCATCGGCCTCATCGTCGGCTGTTTCATCCTGGTCGTCTGGCTCGGCCGGACGAGCCTCGACGGGGAGACCAGATCCCTCGTCAACTACTTCGCGTTCGCGCTGTTCCCGCTCTCCGCGATGTTTCTCGTCTACTTCCTCGGGACGCCCACGATGGCGTTCCGGCAGATGGGGTTCATATATGTGCTCCTGACGATCCTGGCCGGCATCGGCCTCGCAGGGCTCGTTGGCGGCCTCTCGAGCGTGATCACGAGACCGGGCGCGAACGCAGTCACGGCGCTGGTACTCGGGGCGTGTCTCGTCCTCGGGCTCATGACGGTGTTCACGTCGCCGCTGATCTACAACCCGGGCCAGCATGTGACCGGCGAAATGATGAGCGGCTACGAGAACGGGTTCGATCACGGGGCCGAGGACGTCCCCTACGCGGGGATGGGGTACGACCCCTATCGATACGACCACGGCATCAACGGACTTTCCGGCGGCGACACGATCAGCGGCGCGTCGGCCGCGACCGGCTCCGTCAACGCCACCGTGTTTTCGGAGGGCAACTACAGCGGGGCCTATCCCACCGACGAGTACTATTTCGTCGTCACCGACTGGGACGAGTCGCGGGAACTCGACGTCTACCGTGAACTCAACTACGACAGGAGGGCCCTCGAGGGACTCGACACCGAGCCGGGCGCGAACAAGGTCATCTCGAACGACGACTTCGAGATGTACGCGATCGATAGCGCACCGTAGGGGTCCCTCATCGCCCAGCGCGACTGCGTTTCTTCGGAGAGAGCAAACCGGTACGTCGAGCGATGAAGTTGCCTCTCGTGCTCGGTATCGAATCGTCGCTCTCGCACTGTCGGGGTCGATCACGGCCCCTCCGGAGGGGAGTCCGACTCGGTCGTCGGTCATCCGACTCGAGATATAGATGATGATACGCGTGCGTTGGGCAGCGCCTGAACGCACACTCGGGGCGGGTCGTACCGAGTCCGGTATCGACAGCTCACTGGCGACCGCGGTGGTTCGACGCTGTTCGTCAATCGTGCGGACGGAGTGACTGACGGGCGACGGTGACGTCAGTCGGCGTTCCGGCCGGTAATAGGGTATTACAACCGAGGAAACGGACTCCTGTCCGAATGAAACAGCGTCACCACCGAAAAAACGGTGCAGGAAGCAACTCGTCGAATTCAGCTCGGAGAACCCCACACACCGAGGAATTCCCTCGTTTCTCGAGAAAACCCGTGATTGCACGCCGTAGTTACACCGCGTGATCATTCGTATATTCGAGAACGAAGATGCATAGATTGTGCGAGTTTCTACAAAGTTAGTAACTATGTCTGTAAATTTAAGCCATAGTGACAAGGAAAAGTTTATGGGCGTAAGCTGGTGTTACGAAAATGTATGGCGCAGAATCCCCGTACGTCCGAAACGGAATCCGCTCCGACGACAGGCCGAAATTCCGGATTAACCCGCCGTAACTACGTTCGCTCGCTCGCCGCGGTGGCGACCGCGACGACCGCACTCGGCGGTGCCGGTGCAGTTTCGGCCCAGGACGACTACGAGGTCATCGAAGCCGAGGGACAGACGATCACCATCGGCGCCGGTGAGACCTGGGAGAACAAACTCATCGACATGACGACCGGGCAGGACATCATCGTCACGGCCCACAGCAGCGACTGGACGATCCGAAACGTCGGATTCAAGGGCGAGAATACCTCCGGCACCGGCTCCGCCACCTTCGGTATCTCCGACACCGCCGGCGGGACCTGTACCGTCGAGAACGTCTACCTCGGCGACGGCTCGAGCACGGGTAACGGTAACCCGAACGGGCACGGTCAGACCGCTTTCTGGGTCGCTCCCGACCACTCCGGCCACATCGACTTCAAAAACGTCAACATCCAGAACTTCGCGGACAACGCAATCTACGCCTCCGCACCCGGCAACAAGGGCGGCGGTACGATCCACATCGACAGCAGTTTCGCCGCGAACTGCTATGTCTCGCACTTCCGACTGGCCACCAAGGGCAGCAAGGTGACCAATTCCAGCGTCTCCGTCGACGCCAGCGAGGGCTACGTCGGCCGCGGTATCTGGGCGTGGGCCCCCGGGACGATCGAGGTCGACAACTGCCAGATCGAGATGAACGGCCAGAACTCCGCCATCGTCGCCGGTGCGAACGGAAGCCCTACCCAGGTCTCCGTGACGAACTCCGACTACGACGAGGGGGCCGGCATCTCCGAAGAAGCAGGTTCGGACGTCCAACTGGGCGACGGCGTCGGTACCGATCCCGAGGCAGTCATCCCGGATGGCGTTCCAACCTCCCCCGAAGCCGCCGCATCGGGCGCTTCGAACTGAATCCGTTCTCCGCTGACGCATCCCTTCACACGTTCCGTTCCCCGCTGACGCATCCCGCCACACGATCCGTTCCCCGCTGACGCGCCCTTCCTCCACAGTGCGGATCGTTGCTGCCCTCCCGCGATCCGCGCTGGCACACTCTCGCCGTATTCACTTCTCGTTCGAGGTTGTCACAGACTCGAGCCGTCTTCGATGAGGAGTATAGTAGTCACCGAAACGATTTCCCGCTGATCGCACAGTCCGCAGGAGGTGGTTGTGCATCCGGATTCGAGGGATCCGTTTCTCGAGAGACAAAGCAGCTGTAGACGATCGCTTCTTTCGGGTGGATTTTGAGTATCGTTGCAAAGTAATATCGTATTACCGGTAACGGACATCCAGAATAAACCGGCTTTCGGCGCCCGTTTCCTGGTAATACGAGTATACTGATACGAAAACAAGAATGTTCCGCACATATAATTCCGTGTCCGAAAACCACTCAAACTTTTAGAAATAGTACAGAGAATAGATACAGTCTGTAAATTTTAAGGGCAGAAATACGGAAAGTTTATGCCGGTAGTATCGAATTACCTGATTGCATGGCACGCGACCCTTCGGTACTGGACGACGAGTCGTCCGTCTCCACCGACGCGGAGGCGACCGACGAAGGCGGTAACGAGAAATTACTACACCGGCGATCGTATATGAAGCTGGCCGGTGCGACGACGGCGGCCGCGACGCTAACTGGAGCCGCGAGCGCCGTCGAAGATGACTACGAAGTCGTCGAGGCGCGCGGGCAGACGGTGACGGTCAACCGCGGCGAAACGTACGAAAACAAACTGATCGACCTCACGACCGGTGAGAGTTTCCTGATCATGGTCGAGGGAGCCGACTCGGCGGTTCGGAATATCGGTTTCAAAGGTCTCTATCGCGGGGACTCGTTCATGATCTCGATCAACGCCGGGCAGGGAGACATCCTCTTCGAGAACATTTATCTGGGCGACGGCGCGACGAAGGAAGGCGCGAGCTTCGTTCACGGCCCCGGTGCCGTATTCATGCACCGAGGAAGCGAAGCGGACCTCACCTTCCGCAACTGCAACGTCCAGGGATACCCGAACAACGGCTTTTACTGTTCCAACACGCCGTACGGCGGCAGCGTCCGATTCGAGCGCTGTTTCGGCAAGAACAACGGCGTTACCACCTTCCGATGTGGCAGCGAGGACGACGAAATCATCGACTGCGTCGCCTACAACGACGATACCGACTACGGGCGCGGCTACGGCGGCTACGGCGAGACCAACGGCCGCCCCGTCTGGGTCTGGAACGGCGGTACCGTAACCATCCGCGACTCGCACTTCGCCGACGGCCCCTACCCGTACTCGCTCGTGGCCGGCGCGAACGGTTCCGCGGGTAGCGTCGACTTCCAGAGCGGCGGCTATCGCGGACAGATCCGGGAGGCAAACGGTTCCACGGTCTCCATCGGCAACGACGTCTCGAGGGAGCCCGATCTCTCGATTCCCGACGGCGTCCCGACATCGCCCGAGGCGGCCGCATCGGGCACCGAATCCGCCGGCTCGAGCGGCGGAGCCAACGACGAGGCGACGAGCAACGAGGAGGGCTCGCAACTGCCGAACGTCCTCCTGGTCGACGGCGATCCGTCGGACGCGACCCGATACGAGTTCACGGTCGACGGTGCGATCGAACACGCCAACTACGAGGGAGCCTCGATCGACGACGAGGACACCATCGACGGCGCGACCGTGCAGGGGGGCGTGGCCGACTGGAAGGACGCCTTCCGGTTCGACGGCGACCTCGCCGAACTCACCGTCAACGGCCCCGGAACGGTATTCGTCAACGGCGAGGCGGTCGATCCGGCCGACGTCGGGCAACAGCTTCCACACGTCCTCGAGGTCGCGGGACAGGGGACGCCGACGAGCTACGAGATCACGGTTGACGGATCGATCGAACTCGCGTCGGACGCGCAGCCGGAAGCGGACGCGACGACGGTCTCGGGGTCGACGGTTCAGAGTTCGCTCACCGACGAAACCCAGTCTTTCCGGTTCTCGGGTGCGCTGACGGACCTCACGTTCAGCGACGGCGCGGCGGATGTGACGGTCGACGGCGAATCGATTGATCCGAGCGAGTACGGGGAACACGAACTGCTTCCACACGCCCTCGTGATCGACGGCGTCGACGCCGGCGGACCGAGCACGTACTCCCTCGAGGTCGACGGCGCGGTCGTCAAGTCGGAGTACCGGAACGCCTCGATCGACGACGAAGACGTGATCGAGGGTCGAGCCGTTCGCGGCGCCGTCGGCAACTGGCTCGACGCCTACTGGTTCGACGGCGACATCACGGACTTCCAACTCCGCGGCAACGCGAGCGTCGACGTCCAGTACAACGCGCGCGACCACTAATACGACTCCATAGTACGACTCGATTTTCCCGTTTCGCTCCCTCGCCGTTGCTCGAGTGGCGAGGCTCGAACGCGCCGAGCGACCTGACCGCGATTCGGATTCTCACGCCGCAAAGTCCCATATCAGACATCCAGCGGGAGAGATAGGCGGGTTGTACTGTCGGTACGAGCGTAATAACAAACCAGTTGATATGCGTCTACTGTCGTATGCACATCGGGTTCTATCACGACGCGGCGGGCACGCGCCACGCCGGAGGGATCGCCGTCTACACGCAGCGGATGGCGGTCGAACTCAGCGAGACGAACGACGTAACGCTGTACACCAGACGCGGTGAGCTCTCCCCCGTGTTGCTCGAGTCGGACGTGCGGATCGTCGAGACCCCGTCGTTCGACGACCATCTCTCTCGGGTGACTGACCCGATCAACCCCCTCGGGACCCAGAACCGCAAGAAGTTCCTGATGACGCTGTGGGCGGCCCGTAACGACGTCATCGATCAGATGAACGAACGGCTCGACGTGCTCTGTACGTCCCAGTTTCTGGACGACCTGCTCCTCTCGAACCTCGTCGACGTGCCGACCGTCTACACGTTTCACAAGGCCTCGGACGTCTCACCGGCGGCCTGGCTTCGCGACCGGTTTTCGCAAACGGACCTGCTGCTTGCCAACTCGCCGGATACCGCCCAGAACCTCACCGAGACGTTCGGCTACGACTTCGAGGGCGTTATCGCGCCCGGCATCGATCCCGAGGCGTTTCGGCCCGGTATCGAGCCCGCTTTCGAGAGCGACGACCCGGCAATCTTGTTCGTCGGCCGACTCGTCGAATCGAAGGGGATCGACGACCTGCTCGAGGCGGTCGCGGCCCTCGATGGACGGCAGGAACTCCACTTCGTCGGGCGGGGCGAACGCACCCGGATTCAGGATCAGGCCGCGGCCCTCGGGATTGACGACGATGTCGTCTGCCACGGCGAGGTTCCCCACCCTGACCTCCCGGCGTACCACGCCGGGGCCGACGTGTTCTGTCTCCCAAGCCACAAGGAGAGTTTCGGGATGGCGAACCTGGAAGCGATGGCCTGTGGCCTCCCGGTCGTCACGACCGATCTCGAGGGGATTGGGACCTACCTGTCCAACGGGGAAAACGGTCTGCTGGCCCGCGTCGGCGATCCCCCGGATCTCGCGGACAAGCTGACGATGCTCGTGGAATCCCCGTCGCTCCGGTCGCGCCTCGGTGCGCAGGCTCGCGAAGACGCACACGCGTTTCGCTGGACCGCCCAGGCTGAACACTTCGAGCGGGTCTGTCGCACCGCACTCGAGTCGACCGAGGAGATCGATCGCCCATCGAGCGATCCGATCCAGGCGGACACGGTCTGATACGGACTGTTGGAAGCTATAGTAGCCACTGAAAGTCACTGCACATCTCCTCGAATGAGTGCGTTGTGATCAGTGTGTAAATCGTTTCAGTGGCTACTATATTTCCGGAGCAACCGCAGGACGGTTCGCGTTTGCTCCGAGTAATCGGTACAGCAGACCGTATGAACTCGGCGGACGGTGGCGACCGCTGTCGCGAACGCGATCGCGCGCAGGACACAGGATCCGAACGCGGTCCTCTCGAGTAGCGGTTCCGTCAAAACCGGTTGAGACCGGTCAGTTGCTTCGGGCGTTGTACTGGACGTCGACGTTCGCGTTGCCGCGGAGTCGGAAGTCCGTGATGTCGCCGTCGAACCAGTAGGCGTCCAATTCGTCGTCGACGCTGCCAGTGACGGATCGACCCTCAATCTCGTCGCTGGGGTCGACCGACGCGTCGCGGTAGCTCGCGGTGACGACATCGCCGTCGATATCGAAGGAGTAGCTCGTCTCGCCGTCGGTGCCGGCTCCGTCGATCACGATGGCGTTGGGGAGTAGTTCCTGCTCGCCGTACTGATCGGGGTCGATTCGCTGGTCGTCGAGGTAGACGTGTGCCGAGCCGTCGATGAAGGTGACATCGGTGAGCGTCCCGGAGAACCGGAACCGCTGAGCGCTGCGCTCGATCGATCCCTCGACCGTGGTCCCGGAGGATACCGTGGCGAATGCTTCTGAATCGTCGCCGGCGACCGTGTCGATCGTGCCGTCGACCGATATTTCGTAGTTCGCGGCCGACCCGTTGCCAACCAGCGTCAGCACGTGTGGCTGCTCCTGACCGTAGTCGGCCGGATCGACCGCCTCGCCGTTGACGAGCACGCGTGCGTCCCCGTCGACGGTGAGCTCCTCGAGGTCGCCGCCGAACCGGAACCCGTCGCGCCAGCCGGCGACGCCGCCCGCGACGTGGCCGCCGTCGATGGCGTCCTCGTCGTCGATCGTGGCTCCCTCGACGGTCGCCTTTTCGACGGCCCCCGAGACCGTAAACTCGTAGCTCGTTCCGCCGGCGGTGCCGATCCCGTCGACCAGCAGCGTGTTCTCGAGGCTCGGTTGATCGCCGTTGTACTGATCGGGGTCGATCACCTCGCCGTTGACCTCGACGCGGGCCGAGCCCTGCCGGAACGCGACCTCGTGGAGGTCGCCGGCGAAGCGGTAACTATCGACGTGGGACGACGTTGTCACCCAGCCGGACGCGCTCGTGCCAGTGATTTCGTCGTGAACCTCGAGCGAGTCGGCGTTCGGATCGGCGACGAGTTCGTCGGTGGTCTCGACGTAGTACTCCGTCGCATCACCGGTCCCGGTGACCGTCAGAGTGTTCTCGGGGAGGTCCTCATCCTCGCTGTCCTCGTCGTCCGCGGGCGGGCTCGAGGTGCCCCCGCTGCTTCCGGCGCTCCCGCCGCTCGCCGCTTCCGCACCGCTTTCCGGACAGCCGTCGGGGACGAAGTGTTGCGGGTTCGAGCCGTCGCCGCGGCCGTCGTCGGTGTGGACGTTTTCGAGCGTCAGGTTCGGACTCCCGTTCGTCACGACCGAGCCGCCCGTACCGTTCGTGATGAAGTGGGAGTTGCGGACGGTCGCGCCGCCGCCGTAGTTGCCTTCCCAGACCCAAGTGTTGCGGTTCGCCGCGCGTGTCCCGCTCTTGTAACTCACGCAGTTCTCGATGGACATGCCACAGTCACCGATTCGAAACGCGGTGTGATGGCAGTCGTTACCGTAACAGCCCTCGAGTGCGATCGTCCCGCCGTCGCCGTTGTAGGCGGGCGCGGAGCCGTAGATACCGTTGTTTCCGGGAACGTTGAAGTTGACGTTCGTCACGTCGAGGTGCCCCGAGTGGCTGGGATCGACCCAGATGCAGATCGAGCGCTCGCTGCTTGGCTGTTCGCCGGTCGACTCGCCGAAGTAGATGTTCTCCATCACCGACGTTCCGGAGCCGGAATCGCAGACCCCGAAAATAGTCTCGTTGTAGGGAATAGTGCCCGTAAAGCCGATGTTCCGGATCGTCCAGTTCGATCCCTTGGCGGTGATCGTGATGTTGTTTCGATCGCCGAAGTCGATGAGTTTGTTCTCCCAGGTCTCGCCCGAGTCGATCCTGATCGACTGGCCGCGCGCCTCGATGACTTCGTAGTCACCCTCGGCCGCGCTCGCCGCGCTCGTCCCGACGCCCGCTGCGACGGCCGTTGCGCTGGCTAACTTCAGGTACGATCGCCGGTCGAGTATGCTGTGTTCGCTCTGTTCGTCGTCACTGACTGTCGGTTCGGCGGGACCGTCTGCGTCCCGTACCGGTTCGTCGCGTGCCATGCGATCTGAGAGAGAACACTACCAGACCATAAACTTTCCTGCCTCACTATCAGTAAGATTTTGTGATTTTCATTATATCACCGTAGATATTTTCTCTAATTACACAGTCTAGTCACGGTTTCTTATATTGAAAATCAGACGTCTGCGGCGGGATGGCATATCTGTTCAGTGCCATATACTATTGTATAAATACAGTAGCGGTTTCGCAACTGTCAGAAGCGGGAGAACAAACACGTACTCCAGAATTGTGACCTGACTATTCACCTGTCGAACAGGCAAGCGAGACAGTCACCCGAAGACGACATCCCGCCGTGACTCGAGGACGCTCTCCGTGGAGTGGATATCGTCGATAAGCGAGGTGAGCGCGAAGAGACGGTAGACCGACACCCGATCGCGGTCCGCGTGCGCGTCAAGGAACGCGTGGAGTTCGTCGGTCGAGAGCACGTCGTCGACGGCCCCGCACTGTTCGATCTGCGTTCGAATGCAGTCGACCGTGCTCGGTCTCAGTTGGGACTCCGTCTCGAGACCGTTGACCGATTTAATGATCGGTCGCAAGACATCGAACACCCGTGGATATCGCGACAGCAGATCGTCGACGAACGCCGCGGCCTCGTGGCGGGTCGAGGCGACCGGGACGCCGTAATCGGGATGAGTCAGCGCCGCGGCGGCGGGCGCGAGTTCCGTGAGGAACGACCGATAGAGGTTGTACCGGGTCTTCTGCTCGGGCGGGCAGTTCATCGCGTACCGGAAGAAGTCGATCGAGTAAAACGGGGTCGTACTCCAGAAGAAGAATCGATTCCGGTCTTCACCCTCGAACAGGAAGTTGACGCCGCGCTCGTAGACGAGGAAGTGGACGTACTTCGAGGCGGGATCGGTCTCGGGGTACAGTCGGAGCCGATCACGAACGCTCCGCCGAATCGCGTCCACGGAGAGCCCCGTAATCTGGGCCACCTCCTCGAGCGAGAGAACGCAGTTTTCCGCGATGACATAGTCGACCAGCGCCGATTCGTCGTCGATCGATGTCGCGGGAGTGAGATCGGGGAGCACCTTGTCCCCGCCGTCGCCGGTGACGTAGGTGAGTCCAGCGTCGTACTCCTCGCGAAGCTGCCGGAAGAAATCGAGGATAAACGAGGTCAAGAGACCGATCTGTCCGTTTTTCGTCTTGATGATTCGGTCCAGATCCGACCCGTTGGGCGGCCCGACATCGTAGCGCTGCCAGTCGATATCGAACGCCTCGGCCAACTCTCGAGCGAGTTCGACGTCGGACGGCGGTACGAACTCGTCGGAGGCCATCGTTGCCGCAGTCGTCGGGATCCCCTCTGCGTGGTACCCGGCCAGCACGGACCGCGAGTCGAGCCCCCCGCTCAACGAAATTACGTCACGAGTGGCGTCGCCCGATCGCTGGCGGCAGGCCCGTTCGAACCGATCGACGAGTTCGGCAGCGTTTCGCGATCGGCTTCGATCCGCGTAGGCCGGCTCACCGAAGTCGAACCGGTGGAGCGTCGTCTCCGTGACCGCGCCGCGCTCCGGATCGATGGTGAGTTTCGTCCCCGGACGCAGCCGGTTCGCCCCGTCGATCAGCGTCCGGTCGCCCAGCGAGTAGCCAAAGAGGAGACACTGAGCGACGCCCATCGGATCGAACCCCTCGATCGGCGCCTCGTTGATGAGATAGCGCAGTTCCCGCGAGAACAGAAACGTCTCTCCGTCGTGGAAGTAGTACGTCGGCAGCCGAGCAAGCGGATCATTGAGCAAGCCGAGCCGGTCGGTTTCCTTGTCGGCGGCGACGAGCAGGAACTCGCCATCGGTCTCGAGTAGCCACTCGGTCAGGAACTCGTCGTCGCCGTCGGCCGCGAGCACGTGTGCCCCAACCTCGAGGAGTTCGCGTTCGAGCGTCTCGTCGTCGCGGTCGTAGATCCGGCCCTCGAGACAGACCCAGTACTCGTCGTTCTCGACGATTCGGATCGGATACTCGGGATACGCCGTCGTCCCGACCGAACGAGACGCCGATTCGAGGACCACGTCGGCCTCGTACCGATCCGTGTGAACGAGTGGCTCGAGCGATCCGGCGAACGATCCGTCGTCTGCATCCGGCGTTCGCCCGGTGATGCCAACCATATTAGGAGACGTGATAGTCAGCGTCATAGTAATGGCCGCGTTTACGATGGCCAGATCCGGGCTACCGAATGCGGTGATCGGCCGTAACCGACCTGAAGCACGAGGTTCTGATCGATCGACTACCGTCTCGGGGCGTTCGCCCGCGAGGCAGTCGACTCGAGACGGTATAGCCACAGAAACGATTTATATACTGATCGCAACGCAATCGTGCGATCGGGTGTACAGCGATGTTCAGTGGCTACTATAGTCACTCTGCGGGAACGAAATTCGCGCACGTCGGCGAATCGGTCGTGTCAGAAGGCTCCCGCGCCGAGAACAGCTGCTGGCACGCGACTGTTCCGGTACTGGATGACGGTCGTCGGGAGCCAGATGAATGTACGGAAGCGGGTAATAAAAAGCCTTCTTAGCGGTCGATAGGAGACCGCCGTGTGAGAACGGATCGATTCCGTCGTCCATCCGTGTGGGGAAGGCGGGGAACCCGGGAACAAACAGAGATGGTGACTGAGGCCGGAACGGAAATCGAGACGGTGACGAACGCGAACATCCGGCCGGCCGGACGATTCGCCGTCCGATCGGCACGGAATCGACGACCGCGTCACTGTAGTACCAGCTGAAACGATTCACACACCGATCGCACAGTCCGCGGTTCTCGCTTACGGTGTTTGCTCACGGCTCGCTTCGCTCACCGATCGCACGATGGAGTGTGCAGTGACTGTCAGTGACTCCCATAGAATCACGATAGCAGAGAGCAGATTCGTCGCAGCCACGGCACGGTTGCCGTCGCGTGGGATTACTCGATACGAGAGAGCTTTCCGTCGACGTTGCGTTCGTGATGGCGGTTCCGAACAACGTGAGCGACCGAGAGGCAGAAGAAGGCGGCGACGACGAGGCCGGCGAGGGCGGTCATCGGCACGGCCGACAGGAGCGGAATCCCGAGGAACGCCGCACCGATGAGGGACGCGCCGGCCACGCTAAGCCCCGCATACCACCGATCCCATCGATCCTGTCGATGGGTATCCGTATCGAGGTACATCATTAACAGGTCGGCGTTGTCCGCGAGCGAGATCAACCCTCGGTCCTGGTCGTACTCGACGATACCAGCGTCGTCCATCTTCGGAAGATGGGTCTGATAGAGGGCAACATAGACTCGTTTCCGCTGGTCGGAGCTGAGGGCGTTGATATCGGTGTCGTTCTCCCAGGCGGCGATCTGTTCCGCGAGTTCGCCGAGCGTCACCGTTTCGTCGGCGTCCAGGAGGTACGCGAGGACTTCGCGCCGACGGCGATTCTTTAAGAGCTCGAAAATGACGTCCTTCGAGAGCCGCTCGTCCGTCTCGTCGGTGACCGAGGCGATCTCATCTGGAAGTGACGTATCTACCGACGACATTATCGCGACCCTCCGATCGTAGCGACCCCATTCGCGTTCGTTGTCCCCAGTACACGGCAGGAAAAGCCACCGGAGCACCGGCTCGACGATGACCGCTGTACGTTCGAACGACGGGTCCAAATCACGTTTGACACACCAAGTTGAACACCAACGGAGATACTCTTAAAAACGGCCACGTTTCGCACCGGCTGCAAAGGACGTACGGAACGGCTTCCGGAGGGAGCCACAGTGGTGACTTCTCGCCGTCGCGACGGCCGCTCTCGGTCGCCGGCGAAGTCGGTCGGTACCGATCGATTGTGGGCGCGTATCGACAGGGTACGGAGACGCGGGCCGAGAACGGATCTGATGCCGACGCGACTCGGGGAACTGAGTGACAACACGGCAGCGATACCGATCGTTCGGCCGATCGGATATAAAGTCGATCGACAGTTCACACACGAACGACGGGTTTACACATCGAATAGAGGGATTTACGCCGATTGCTCGAGTCGACTATCCCCGCATTTCATGTAGTATGGTCACACGAACCTATGTGGGTCGAAGCGACCGGTGACGGCCGTTTCGCCCGGATACGACCGATGGGACACGGTCTCGACGCGACCGTCACGGTTGTTTGCTCGAGAGTGACGGTCGCGTCGGTCGTCGTCGCCGCTCGGTTTAGCGTCGGCGACGGGACTCCTTACTGGCTGTTACGTAGATGCTCCCCGAACCCATCCGGTGAATACGCTTCCTGACAGTCAGGCGTCAGAATGGTAAGTCGGTGTTTCCCGCGAAACCATGTGAACCCCTTACAGTGACTGCACGGTTTCGGTCGGATACTGATGACGCGGTCTATAATCGATCACGCCAGCACCGAATCGCAGTCGGAGGCGGTCGAGGCTGGTCTCTGTCCAGACTGTGAGACCGATACGATCGTCCACGATCCGGACCGCGGCGAACGGGTCTGTGAGGAATGCGGCCTCGTTCTCACCGAGGACCCCATCGATTACGGCCCGGAGTGGCGAGCGTTCAACGCCCAGGAGCACGACGAACTCTCGCGGGTCGGCGCGCCCCTGACCCAGTCGATGCACGATCGGGGGCTGACAACGACCATCGATTGGCGCAACAAGGACGCGAACGGTCACTCGATGTCGGCCGACAAACACGGTCAGCTCCACCGGCTCCGGGTCTGGCAGGAACGAATTCGAACGAAAAACGCGGGCGAACGAAACCTCAAATACGCCCTCTCCGAGATCGACCGGATGGTGAGCGCGTTAGGCGTCCCAAAGCCGGTCAAGGAGACTGCGAGCGTCATCTACCGGCAGGCGCTCGAGCAGGACCTCATCCGGGGCCGATCGATCGAGGGCGTCGCGACCAGTGCGCTCTACACCGCGTGTCGTAAAGAGGACATACCCCGGAGCCTCGAGGAAGTAACGTCGGTTTCACGCGTCGACCAACGCGAGATCGGTCGCACCTATCGCTACATTGCGGACGAATTGGATATTAACCTCGAGCCGACGAACCCTCGGCAGTTCGTCCCGCGATTTTGCTCTGATCTAGACGTCGACAAGGACGTCGAAACCAAGGCCGTCGAGATCATTGATCTCACGACCGAGAAGGGGCTCCACTCGGGCAAGTCACCGACCGGGTTTGCCGCCGCGGCGATCTACGCCGCCGGATTGCTCTGCGACGAAACCATCCCGCAGCGAGCGGTCGCCGACACTGCCCAGACGACCGTCGTCACGGTTCGGAACAGATATCGCGAGCAACTCGAGGCGATCGATCAGCAGCCGGTCACATGATCGAGCGGTCGTTCTCGTCTTCCTCGTAGACCTCCTCGTCGAGCAGTGCGTGGAGGTTGCTGTAGGGAACGAACGCGAGGAACCGGTCGTCATCGTCGTATAGCTCGAGTCCGTTGTCGGTGTGATCGTAGCGCTCGCAGACGATCTGACCTTCGGGGAGGATCGCACGATACATACGACGACGTACGTTCTCATCCAGCATATCTGTTGGCCGTGATCGGCGAGCGAAATCGGTTTACCCCCACCGCCGCTACGACCGGGCAGTGACCGACGAACGTTCTTCGACGCCTGCCGACGAACAGCGAAGCGAGCCCACAGCGGCGGGCGACGCGGATCCGACGGACGGCGTCGATGAGAGCGATTTCGGCGAGGAGAACGGCGCAGCCGAAGAACCCACCGCCGACGAGTTCACCATCGCCGACTTCCACGACGCCAGTCAGCAGGAGGGACGGCCGGTTCTCACCGCCGCGGCCGTCTCCCGAGCCCTCGAGCTCCCTCACGAGGAAGCGAACGAACGGCTCGAGACCCTCGCAGAGCGCGGCGACCTCGAGCGCCACGCCGTCTCGACGGATCCAGTCGTCTGGTACCCGACCGAACTCGAGGACCTGACGGATCGAGAACGGGTGGTCGTCTTTCCGAAACAGCGGGAGATCGTCGTCGATCGGCCCGACCAGTTCACGCGCGCGCAACTATCGCAGTTCGCTCACCTCGCGGATGCGAACGGCGAACAGGGCTACCGCTACGTCGTTCGACCGGCCGATATCTGGGGGACGCCCCACGACTCCTTCGAGGACCTCGCGCGGACGATGCGACAGGCGCTGGGCCAGCGGTCGGATGCGCTCGAGGAGTGGGTCGAGAGTCAGTGGGACCGCGCCCACCAGTTCCGGCTGGTGACACACGATGACGGGTATACGGTTCTCGAGGCACAGAGCCCCGAGATCATGGGCAACGTCGCCCGGCAGAAACTCGACGAGGAACACGTCCACGCGCCGATTTCCGAGACCGAAGACTGGGTGCAGGAGGGCTCTGAGGCCGCGATCAAGCGCATCCTCTACGAAGCCGGGTATCCGGTCCAGGACCACCGCGAACTGGCCTCCGGCGAGGAGTTGCCGATCGGCCTGAACGTGTCGCTGCGGGACTACCAGCAGACCTGGGTTGATCGCTTCGCCGAGGCGGGTGAGGGCGTTTTCGTCGGCCCGCCGGGCAGCGGGAAGACCGTCGCCGCAATGGGCGCGATGGCCCACGTCGAGGGCGAGACGCTCGTGTTAGTCCCGAGTCGCGACCTCGCACAGCAGTGGGCCGATACGATCGAGGAGTACACCTCGCTCGAGCCCCATCAGATCGGCCAGTACCACGGCGGCCGGAAGGAAGTGCGGCCGGTGACCATCGCCACCTACCAGATCGCGGGGATGGACCGCCACCGCTCGCTGTTCGACGACCGCGAGTGGGGGCTGGTGATCTTCGACGAGTGTCAGCACGTCCCCTCGGACGTGTATCGGCGGAGCACGCACCTACAGTCCAAGCATCGCCTGGGGCTCAGCGCCAGCCCTATCAGGGAGGACGACCGCCAGACCGAGATCTTCACCCTCGTCGGGCCGCCGATCGGCACCGACTGGGAGGCGCTGTTCGAGGCCGGCTTCGTCGCCGAACCCGAACTCGAGATCCGCTACGTGCCGTGGGGCGACGACGAACAGGCCAACGCCTACGGCTCGGCCGAGGGCCGCGAGAAGTACCGCATCGCCGCGGAAAACCGGGGCAAGATCGACGAGGTCCGCTATCTGCTGTCGGCTCACCCCGACGCGAAGGCGATCGTCTTCGTCGACTACCTCGATCAGGGCCGGGAGTTATCCGAGGCGCTCGAGGTGCCCTTCCTCAGCGGCGAGACGCCACATCACGAACGGCGGCGGCTACTCGAGGAGTTCCGCCGGAACGAGCGTGACCTGCTACTCATCTCGCGGGTCGGCGACGAGGGGATCGACCTGCCGACGGCGGATCTGGCGATCGTCGCCTCCGGCTTGGGCGGCTCGCGGCGACAGGGGACCCAGCGCGCCGGGCGGACGATGCGTCCCGCCGGTGGCGCGCTCGTCTACGTCCTTGCGACTCGAGGGACGCGCGAGGAGGACTTCGCCCGGAAACAGCTCCAGCATCTGGGTCGAAAGGGGATCACGGTCCGCGAGCAGGCCGTCGAGCGCAGCGAGGACTGATACGGTCTGCTGTAACGATGTACCGGTGCGACCGCAGGCCGGATCACGGTCGCGCCGGAACTGACTGACAGCAGACCGTATGAGTCGGGACGGGTGGGCAGAGGGAAGTGAGGCAGAACGGCCCCACGAATGCGACCTCGAACCGAGGCCAATATTCAAGGTCGCGTATTCGAACTGTACTGATAGTATGAACGAGCTACGCGGTCGCGGGGTGAGAGAGCGGTGAGCGACGGAGGGACCCAGCGCCAGATTCTCGTCGGCGAAACGGCCGACGGCGCGAACCTGAAACTGCCGGTCGTGGAACTGCTGACCGGTCGCGGGTTCGTGACGGGGAAATCGGGCTCCGGCAAATCGAACACCGCGTCGGTCATCGCCGAGGAACTGCTCGAGGCGGGCTATCCCCTCCTCATCGTCGACACCGACGGGGAGTACTACGGGCTCAAAGAGGAGTACGAGATGCTCCACGCGGGAGCCGACGAAGAGTGCGACATCCAGATCGGGCCGGAACACGCCGAACAGATGGCGACCATCGCCCTCGAGGAGAACGTCCCCGTCATTCTCGACGTCTCGGGCTATCTCGACGAGAGCGTGGCCGATGAGTTACTCCGGGAGGTCGCCCGCCAGCTGTTCGTCAAGGAGAAGAAGATGAAGAAGCCGTTCTTGCTGGTGGTCGAGGAGGTCCACGAGTACATTCCGGAGGGCGGCGGCGTCGGCGAGACGGGGAACCTGTTGATCAAGATCAGCAAGCGCGGCCGGAAACACGGCCTCGGAATCCTGGGGATCAGCCAGCGACCCGCCGACGTCAAGAAGGACTTCATTACGCAGGCGAACTGGCTCGTCTGGCACCGGCTAACCTGGGACAACGACACCAAGGTCGTCGGCCGCATCATCGACACCGAGTACTCGGAACTCGTCGCCGACCTCGACGACGGGCAGGCGTTCGTGCAGACCGACTGGACCGAGGCCGACGTCCGAAAGGTCCAGTTCCGCCGCAAGCGGACCTTCGACGCCGGCGCGACGCCCGGTCTCGAGGACTTCGAGCGCCCCGAACTCAAGTCCGTTTCGGACACGCTGGTCGGCGACCTCCAGGACATCTCCGAGCGCAAGGACCGCGAGCAAGACCGGATCAACGAACTCGAGAACGAACTCGAGAAAAAGGAGAAACGGATCGAGACCCTCGAGGACGAGTTGTCCTCGGCGCGGGACGTCTCGAGTGCGGCCAGACAGATGGCCGACGCGTTACAGAACACGGACACGGTCCAGTCGGAGCTCCCTGGCTCGAGCGACGACCTGCGTCGGCTCCACGAGGAGATCGCCGAACTCGAGACCGAACGAGACGAGCTTCGGGAGGCACTCGACGCGCGCGACGACCGGATCGAGGGCCTCGAGACCGAACTCGCGGCTCGCGAGGACGAACTGTCAACGCTTCGCACGAACAACGAACAGTTACGCGAGGTCGTTCGCGACCTCGAGCGCGAGGGCGCCGACGGAAACGGGACCGCCGAGAGCGGGATCGACGATGAATCACCCATTCTGCAGGCCGGCGGCGACGACATCGAGTTCGGCTACACACCCGTTGGCACTGGCGCCGGTTCGGACAGCGAGAGCGGGGCAAACGCGGCTGTGACCGACGATTCGACGCTCGTCGTCGCTGACGAGGAGCGCGAACTCGCGGAGCTACTCGAGATTCCGTGGGTCCGCGATCGAGTCACTCGAGCGTGCGAGGGATCGCAGTGCTCGGTCGGTGCGGCGCGCGAGATTCTGGCCGTGTTCGCCGAGGACGGGCCGCTCGAGGCGGCGCCGATCGCGGCTCGGGTGAACCGGTCGACGGTCGCGGTGCAGAGTCTCCTTTCGGAGTTGCGGACGGACGGGATACTCGAGCGCACCGGCGAACGGACGTACGCGCTGTCCGAGGATGTCCGCGCGGAGCTGACCCACTCGTCCGCCGGCGAGTGAACGGCGGGGACGGTATCGGACTCCGAGTGTCCCGTCGTTTCACCGTCATCGTCGAATCGCTGTTACCTATCGCCGGAGACGATCGCCGACGGCATCGATCGCGGACGGCTCGATTCCCTGGTGGACGGGAAGCGCGACAAGCTCTCGCGAGAGCCGGTTTGCAGTCTCATACTCGTCGTTCCCCCGGACCGACTCTCGGAGTATCGGCCAGGTGTGGGCCCCCGTGACACCGGCCGCCTCGAGTTCCGCGAGAATCGCGGCCGAACCGTCGGCCCGGACGGGGAATTCGTACGGCGAGATCCCGGTGGGTAGCGAGTCAAACAGCAGCGTCACGTCGTCTCGGTCGCCGAAGACCTCCCGCCATGTTCGGTAGTTCTCCCGCCGCCGCTTTCGAATCGCGTCCGGGTCGGCGGCGTCGGCGATCGATGCCGAGAGCTTCGACATGGGTGCTTTCGCGGCCTCGTATCTCGCCTTCGGATCGACCGATTTCGAGCCATCAGAACCGTCGGAGAGAGCAGACTCGACCGACCGGTAGAGCGACGGACTCGTCTCGAGGACGGCTCCGGCGACCGACGTGGCGAGGAACCGGCAGTCGACGCTCCCGACGCGATCGGACTGCCCGGCGAGCGACGACGGGGAATACCGCTCGCGGA
The DNA here is from genome assembly GCF_041894845.1 of Natrinema sp. H-ect4. NCBI lineage: Archaea > Methanobacteriati > Methanobacteriota > Halobacteria > Halobacteriales > Natrialbaceae > Natrinema > Natrinema sp. H-ect4. The sequence continues at coordinate 106,635 of NZ_JBHDYC010000010.1, read as the reverse complement.
TCTCCTCGTCGGATCGATAGAGCAGCGCTCCGTCGGGAACCGGGAGCAGCTTCCGTAGCGTCGTGATGCCGAGATCGCCGTCCGTCCCCAGCAGCGTCCCCTCGTAGATGCTGAGCGGCGAATGTGCGTTGTCGTCGATATGGTAACAGTCGTACTCGTCGGTCAGCGATGCGATCCGCTCGAGGCCGGGCTGTGGAAAGCCGAAGTAGTTGACGGACATGACGGCGACGGTGTCGTCGTCGATCCGTGCCTCGAGGTCGCCGAAATCGGGAGCCAACGTCTCCTCGATCGCGTAAAAGCGCGTCTCGAGCCCGAGGTCGCAGAACGGTTCGGCAATCGCCGGCGAGAGGTAGGCCGGAACGACGACGTTTCCGTCGGGATCGGCGACCCCGGCGAGCCCGTCCCTGAGCGCGGCTTTCCCGGAGCCGTAGTGCGTGTACGCCACATCGGGGGCGTGGCGGTCGACGAAGGAGTCGATTCCTCCCGTACCCGACCGGGAGCGGGAGAGATCGAAGACGGAGGGGGTAGTAGTGATCATACGTGTGACCGCTTTGTGAATCGATACCGAGAGCAGCGGTTATCGAATCAGTTGGGAGTCGCGTGGTCTTAGTGAACCGGACGATACAGCTCAGGACCGAGTGGCAATGGCTACTTACAGCCAATGCTCGCCGGCTCACTCGCTCCGCGATACCGAACTGACGGAGAAAGCACTTGCATAACAAAGCCCGGGCGGGCAGACATCGCGTCCATGGCAGGTTCGACTGACGATAACGACCTTCGTCTGCTCGTCGTCGGACTCGACGCCGGTTGTCGACCGGTGCTCGAGCCGATGTTCGAGTCGGACGAACTCCCCACCTTACAGCGGCTGTTCGAAACAGGCATTGCAGGACCCCTCGAGTCCCAGATTCCGCCCTGGACGGCCAGTGCCTGGCCGTCGCTGTACACCGGCAAAAACCCGGGGAAACACGGTGTGTACGATTTCCTCTCCTTCGACGGCTACGATTGGGACGTGGTCAACGCGACCCACGTCCGCGAACGACCGGTCTGGGAACTCCTGAGCGACAACGGGCTCTCGAGCGTCGTCGTCAACGTCCCGGTGACCCATCCGCCTCGTGCGTTCAACGGCGCGTTGATTCCGGGACTGACCGCCCCGGAAGATCCGGATTGTCACCCCGACGGGATCCTCGAGGACGTGAAACTCGCCTGTGGCGACTACTGGATATACCCGCAAAGCGGGCCGTTTCCGGACCGCTCGATCGAGGGCTATCAGCGGACAATCGAACTCCGAGGAACGGCCTTCCGATACCTCTGTCGGCGGATCGCACCGGACTTTGGCTTCCTCCAGTTTCAACAGACCGACTCGGTGTTTCACGAGCGACCGGGAGACAAGAAGGCGATCGAAGCGGTCTACCGGGCGGTCGACCACCAACTCGAGGAGACGCTCGAGCGGACGGAGCCCGAAAACGTCCTGATCGTCAGTGATCACGGTATGGGAAAAGTAACTGGCGACGGGTTCCGCGTCAACGAGTTCCTCCGGGACGCGGGTTACGTAAGCGCCCAGAGCGGGGGTGAGGGAATGCCCGACTGGTCGAAATCATGGGAGAACGATCTGCTCGAGGGTGCGGTCGCCGGCGACTCCGGGCCCGGTGCGCTCGAGCGGGCGATGAACCTGGCCGCGACCGTTGGGCTGACGACCCAGCGAATTGCGGACACACTCGAGCGCGTCGGGCTGAAGGAACCGATCGGCAAGCGGGTGCCCAACGATATGATCCGGGCGGCGAGCGAACAGGTCGACTTCCCGAACTCTCGAGCATACGTCCGCTCGAAGAGCGAACTCGGCGTCCGGATCAACCTCGAGGGGCGCGAGCCGAACGGACAGGTTCCGGCCGCGGCGTACGAGCGCGTCCGCGATGAGCTCATCGAGACGCTGTCGGCCGTCCGGACGCCCGACGGCGAGCCGATGTTCGACGCCGTCGAACCCAGGGAGACGTACTTCGAGGGGCCGTACGTCGACGAGGCACCCGACATCCTGACAGTTCCGGCGGGATTCGACAACGCGATCGCCGCCGATCTCGGCACGGAGCGCTTCGGCGAGCCGATGGAGCCGTGGAACCACAAGCCGACCGGCGTCGTCGCTGCCGCCGGGCCGGCGTTCGACGAGTCCGCCGCGCTCGAGGGGGCGACGATCTTCGATATCGCGCCGACGATCTGTTCGCTGTTCGACGTGCCGATCGATGTCGCGATGGACGGCGAAGCGCTTCCGGCCGTCGACTGGAGCACCGAACAATCGTACCCGGCCTACGATCCGGAGCCGATCAGGGCGACCGACGAGGGAACCGTCGAAGACCGACTCTCTGACCTGGGCTACCTATGAGCGTCGAAATCCGAACCCTCGATCCGCGAACCGACGGTGACGAGTGGAATCGGTACGTCGAACGATCCGACGGGTCGAACCCGTTCTTCCGGACGGAAGCGCTCCGATTGCAGGCCGAATACACCGGAACGACCCCGTACCTGCTCGCCGGGTTTAAAGGGCAGGAGCCGGTCGGGATCTTCCCCGTCTTCGAGTACACCAAAGGCCCGGTGACCGCCGCGTTCTCTCCAGCACCACACTCCTGGACATCGTACCTCGGACCCGCCCTGCTGAACGTCGACAAGCTCAAACAGCGCAAAGCAGATCGCCGGATTAAGCGATTCCTCGAGGGCTGTCTCGACCGGATCGACGCCGAAATATCGCCGCTGTACAGCAAGTTCGTCACCGCCGAGTTCGACGACATTCGTCCATTCGTCTGGAACGAGTACGATGTCAAACCCTGTCACACGTACGTCGTCGACCTCGAGGGGACCGAAGAAGAGCTACTGGGGCGGTTCAGCAGCGATGCCCGGAGCAACATCCGAAACGCCGACGACGACAGCTACACGATCGAGGAGGGCAATTCCGATGACGTCGAACGCATTGTCGAGAAGGTTCGAGAACGCTACGAGAGCCAGGGCCAACCGTTCCGACTGCAGTCTGACTTCGCCAGGTCGCTCCACGAACAGCTCCCCGACGGTGCGATCCGTCCTTACGTCTGTCGCGTTGACGGCGAGTTCCTCGGCGGGATCCTCGTTGTCGAATCCGACTGGATTCGGTATCGCTGGCAGGGCGGGGTCAAACCGGACGCGGACGTCGATATCGCGATCAATGATCTGCTGGACTGGCACGTCATGCGCGACGGCCTCCGCGACGGAATTGAGGAGTACGACCTCGTCGGAGCCGGCGTCCCGAGCATCAACCGGTACAAAGCGAAGTTCAACCCGCGCCTCGAGACCCACTACGAGATCACGTCGGGTTCGTTCGGCGTCGACCTGTTGGTCGATCAGTATCAGAAACACCGGTAGCGTCCCTGCTGTCACAGCTGTCCACGCGTCCCCGGAACAACCCCGACCGACGGAACTCGATATATCGGCAGTCTAGATGATGAGTATCAGATAGATAATAGTTCGATTGCCGTTTCGTCATCTATTTATATTATATCACTGCTTTGAAGGGACATGGGGATAACTATCAATGTTGCAGACGACGCAAATGTCGAACTCGACGATGTGGACATTACAATCTACGGAGATAGCATAGCGTTTTCCGTCGACGGAGAGATCACCGACGTTCCCTCGGACGTGCTGAACGAATTCGCCGGGAACAAATTGACACCGGTGGAGATCACGTTCGAGCGTAATTCCTAAATATCGCAACTGTTATACAAGGGTTACAGTATTACCTTGTATACCCATGACTGAGCGCGACACGGGGCCTCGGTCCGCTTCTCCTCCGGCTCCCGATAGTGTCCAGGTGATCGAAACGATTGCAGACCATGTCGAGAAAGATCCCACTGAGGTCGATTTTACGTTTGGAGACTACCTCGACCCGGACGCCCTCGATACACTTCTCGAGTCCGCGAGTTCGGAACTGGTCATCGCATTTGCGATCGACGATATGCTCGTCACCGTGGCCACTGACGGAACGATCGAGGTTCAAGAGTAGCAGAACTAGGGCCGCGACTACTAGAGGAACCACGGAAACGAGTTACGTACTGATCGAGTTCGCCGTCACGTTCGTTGACGAACTCGAAAACGACGAGGGGATTTACACGCAACTCGGCGTCGGATGCTAACAACACACTTTTCTCCGCCAGCTATCAACAGATAAACATGGGAATACGAGAATACTTCGAATCCGATCTTCGGTTCTACTATGCAGTCGGTGTATTCGTTATTCTGGTCTTCGTCAGTGGAATCGCGATAGTAGGAGTATTGGGACTCGCTGTCATCGATGCCCGGCTCATTCCGCTTATCGTGGGCTTCTTCTTGTTTATGTTCGTCTACTTTATCTCGGTGAGTGTTCAGGCTCTCGAGCCGAATTGAGTTGTGAACTATACGTAAGGGACGATACGTCCCTCACCTCCGCCGGACGGTGACCACGCATGCAAACTCAGCAGCGCTTCGCCCATTATTTGTGATCGAATTGAGTCAGCAATACTCCTAATTTCTGTGCTGTCGGGAGATTCCAGTTGTACGTAACCGCAGCTAACCGAGTCACAACGGTCACTACCGCACACACCCCGGCAGCCGTACTTCCGGTAGCACCTGCCGTCCCCACCAGCCAGTATGCGCTTCCACCGAGGACTGCACAACTCGCATAGAAATCCTCGAAGAGGATAAACGGGGGTCGATCGAGAAGAATATCTGCAAACGCACCACCGCCCACGGCGTTGATCGTCGCAATAGCGACGATACCAAACGCTGAAACGCCCGCCTCAGTTGCGACGATGGCACCAGTCGTGGTAAAGGCAGCAAGGCCGATAGCATCCGAAACAAGGGTAACTGGATGTGTTTCCGGAGACGTCAGAACGACGCTCAGCGCGATCGCCAAGCCGACTCCGAGTAGCCCCAGACTGATTTCGATCGGTGACTGGAGTGCTAACGGAGTTCGCGTCACGAGAAGATCGCGTGTCGCTCCACCAGCAAACGCCATCGCCAGTCCAACGATGGTAATCCCGAATACGTCGAACTCCTCACGGATCGCCTTTGATGCCCCCACGAGTGCAAACGCGACCAGACCGATCGTATTCATAACGGCAAATGGGTCGCCAAATAGTATTTCAATGAAGCCCTGACTCATTGCTCTCGCTCTGTGGGTTTCTCTTGGGTGCTCCGTCTAAAGTGTTCTCTCCTCCCCCGTTCCCGCCGATAGCGGTTTGGCGAACCGGTGGTGTGAAAGACACCGGTGCAACTCGAGCGACACCAGCACCGAGTCGACCTGACCGCCAAAAATGGCACTCCTGTCGCACTCCCACCCCCCTCACCTATAGTAGCCACTGAACGTCATTGCATACCTGATCGAACGACGGCTGTCCGATCAGTGTGTGAATCGGTTCAGTGGCTACTATAGAACCGCCCTCGATGACAGTGCTCCGCGCCGGTTGAAGCGGGATAACCGGTATGCGTTCCGTTCGCTACTCGCCGATCCGGTACTTGGACTGGCGGGCGTCCTCCAGACAGACGCGGCTGGTCACGAGGCCGCCGTCCTCGAGCTTGCCGAGCGCGTAGCGGACGGTCCGGGGACACAGTCTGGATTCGGCGGCGATCCGCTCTTGGGTCAGCGGCCCCTCGTACTCGAGGACCTTGTAGACGAGTTTCGCGCTGGGCGGGAACTCGGAGATGGCGCTCTCGGCTGCCGTCTCCTCGCTCTCGTCGCTTCGCTCGTCCTCGCTCGTCTCTTTGGTCTCATCCGTGGCCTCGTCGAGCTCGGAATCCGATTCGGTCGCGCTCATGCGTATCGATCGATGGGGTCAGCGCGCGATGGGCCCGAAGACTGTCCGTCAGGGGCGATCCGACCGAAGCGGCGTGTGGGAATCAAACGAGTTATATATCGGTCAATTGCTCGGAAATTGCGTCTATTGGCCAGCAGACGCCGTCGACAAGCCACAGGTCCGTCTTGTTTCATTCTCACTCGAGCATACCGGTGTGAGTCACATATACGGTACCGACAGTTCAAAATCGCAGGGAGGAACTAACGATCCACCGATCGGACGATCACCCGCAGTGATCACCCCGCGGATCGACCGTCGACGACCGCTCGAGGTGACACGGAACGGGCCGCTGTGGACCCGGTAACGGAGCGCGCAGCGGACGACAGTAACCCGTGCATAGTAAGGCGGTAGCCCACCTCAGGAACCGATATGTTCGGAACCAGCGGTATTCGCGGGCGGGTGGGCGACGAGGTGACGGCGGCGCTGGCGCTTTCGGTCGGCCGCGCCGTCGCCTCGGAGGGGTACGACCGGGTCGTCATCGGCCGCGACGTTCGAGAGAGCGGCTCGATGCTCGTCGAGGCGGTCGGCGCGGGACTGCGCGAGTGCGGTGCCGACGTCGTCGAAGTCGGCGTCGAGGCCACGCCGACGATCGCCCGTGCGGTCCACCACCTCGAGGCCGATGCTGGGGTCGTGGTGACGGCCTCGCATAACCCAGCGACCGATAACGGGCTCAAACTCTGGACCCCGTCGGGGAAGGCCTTCGGTCCCGACCAGCGCGCGGCCACCGAACGACGGATCCGCGAGGACGACTACGGACTGGCCACATGGGACGGGGTCGGCGACCGAACACGTCGCGACGGCGTTCGGGACCACCACGCGGACGCGATCGAGTCAGCGGTGGACCTCGAGCGGTCGCCGAACGTCGTCGTCGATATCGGGAACGGGACCGGCGGCGTGACGGCATCGGTGCTCGACGACCTCGGCTGTCGGGTTCGGACGCTCAACGGGCAGGAGGACGGCTCTTTCCCCGGCCGGCCGAGCGAGCCGACAGCAGAAACTCTCGAGACGCTCTCGACCCTCGTCGCGGAAACGGACGCCGAGTTGGGGGTGGCTCACGACGGCGACGCCGATCGAATGGTGGCCGTCGACGAGACGGGGACCTTCGTCCCGAAGGACGCGTTATTGGCCCTGTTCGCTCGAGAGGCGGCGGGATCGGGCGATCGGGTTGCGGCCCCCGTCGACACGAGTCTGGCCGTCGACGACGCGCTGACCGACGTCGGCGCGTCGTTGACGCGGACGCAGGTCGGGGACGTGTACGTCGCGGAGCGGACGACGGAGGCCGATGTCGTCTTCGGCGGCGAACCGAGCGGTGCGTGGATCTGGCCCGAGGAGACGCTGTGTCCGGACGGCCCGCTCGCGGCGTGTAAACTGGTGGAACTGGTCGCCGAACGAGGGGCGCTCTCCGAACTCGTCGGAGACATCGAGGGGTATCCGATCCGGCGAACGTCGATCGAAGTGGAAGCGAAGGCGACGGTGATGGCCGACGTCAGCGAGGGGGTAAACGAGCGATACGACGAAATCGATACGCTCGACGGCGTTCGGGTCGAGACCGATGACGGCTGGTTCCTACTTCGCGCCAGCGGCACGCAGCCGTTGATCCGCGTCACGGCGGAGGCGCGGTCGGCGGCCGACGCCGAGGCGCTGTTCGAGGACGCGCAGGCGTTCGTTACCGAAGCCGTCGCGACGAGGGGGGAGTGACGACGGCGGCAACTGATCGGCGAGACCTGCCCGGCCGACGGTGGAGCGCCCGAGACGGGTGTTATGAACGGGTTATCTGGCTTCTTTCGGAATGAAATCGGAGGTCTTCATTTCGCGGTACGTCGCGCAGTCGGGACAGGCGTGGACGACGTCGCGGTTGTCGCCGAAGACGCGAGCGAACTGTCGAGTTACCTGGTTGCCACAGTTGACACATCGGGGGGCGGTCGTTTGCTGGCCGGACGTCATTGGCGTCCAGTTCGCGGATGGATCCGTCGACATCAACAGGTCGTACCCACAGAACGGTATTTACTATAGACCGCATAATCGACGCGACGAGCGGCCGTTCGCGCTGCCGGCGGCGATTGATCCCCCATCGAAACACTCCAGATATCGAACGTATTAGGCCCGCATTCGAGAGAAATACAGTATTACCGAAACGAAATATCGTATTTCGGCCCGGTTTCCGGCCTACTGTTCGTCGTCCCGGAGCGACCGAACCGGGACTGTCGTATCGATCACTCGGACCCCACCCGATTCGGAACTATCCGGATCCGATCCGGTTCGGATTCAGTGCCGAAACGGGTCGCCGAATCGAGTCGCGGAATCGGATCGGCGACGCATCGGTCCGCCGCTCGGGACGCATCCAATTATCGCTCGGGATGCATCCAACCGTCGCTCGAGTCGACCACTGTAACTGATCTATAATTATCCGCCGGATCAGCGTACGTCGATTCGATGAAAGCCATCCTTCTCACGGCAGGTGAGGGGACGCGGATCAGGCCGCTCTCCGCGTCCCGTCCCAAGCCGATGCTGCCCGTCGCCGACCGGCCGCTGGCCGCGCACACGGCCGACGCCGCCATCGACGCCGGCGCGGACGAAATCGTGCTCGTCGTCGGCTATGAGGGTGAGACGGTCCGGGAGTACTTCGGTGAGGAGTACCGCGGTGTCCCGGTCTCCTACGCCGTCCAAGAAGCCCAGACGGGGACTGCCGATGCCGTCGACGCAGCCCGCGAACACATCGACGGCCCCTTCGCCGTGTTGAACGGGGACAACCTCTACGATCCTGCCGCCATCGATCGGCTGTTCGACGCGTGTCCGGCGGTCTGCGCCGCCGAGGTGTCGGACCCCCGCAACTACGGCGTCCTGAGTACGACCGACGGCACCGTCACGGACATCGTCGAAAAGCCCGACGATCCGCCGACGAACCTCGCAAACGCCGGAGCCTACGCCTTCCCGGCGGACGCCCGCGAGTGGCTCGAGGTGCCCGCGAGCGAACGGGGCGAACGGGAGATCACAGACGTGCTCACGCGGGTCATCGAGCAGTATTCGGTCACGCCGATCACGCTCGACCGGTGGCTGGACGTGGGCCGTCCCTGGGAACTACTCGAGGCCAACGAGTGGAAAGTCGGCGAACTCGAGCCCCGGATCGACGGCGCGGTCAGCGACGCGGCTCACCTCGAGGGGCGGGTCGTGGTCGAAGCGGGAGCGACGGTCGAGCCCGGCGTTGTGATCGAGGGACCCGTGCTGCTCCGGTCGGGGGCCACCGTCGGCCCGAACGCGTCCGTCCGGGGCGCGACGGTGATCGGTGAAGGCGCTTCGATCGGAAACGGTGTCGAGGTGAAAAACAGCGTCCTCTCGCGGGGAGCATCGGTGAACCACCTCTCCGCCGTCGCCGATAGCATCCTCGGTCGGAACGTCAACTTCGGTGCGGGAACGACGGTGGCGAATCGCCGCCACGACGACGCGGACGTCTCGTTTACGGTCAAGGGCGAACGACTCTCGACCGGCCGACGGACGTTCGGCGTCGTCGCGGGAGACGGGGCGAAGACCGGCATCAACACGAGTCTGACGCCCGGGCTGAAACTCGCGACCGGCGCGACCACGGCGCCCGGTGAAACGGTCGACCGGGATCGGTGACGGCGGGCCGCGATCCGATCTGTCGTAATTGCCTGCGAACTGATAGTTCGTCTTCCCGTCGCGGTCGAGCGCAGCCGGACGTTTCGGCCGCCCGGAGCAATCAGGTGTACCCTTTATGCAGTGGCGAACACCTAGACTACTTGGAGGGTATCGGTCGATACCCACGACATCGGTGACGCCGTCACCGTGACTCGATCGCCACAGTGACCCTCCACGTTCGATTCCGACAGCGTTCGAGTACGGGTCGTCACGACCGACGCCGTGTGGATTCGAGACTACGGGGGTGGTTTCGCGTCCTGCGGCCTCGAGACCCCTACTCGAGACCGATCGATCGGTTTACCCGCTGATTGGGGACGGCGCTGCTATCCGAAGACGATGTTCTGTATCGATGACCGAGAGGAACGCCATCTCGAGACGGACGTTTGAGTACAAACGAATCGACGCACGAGCCCAGCGACTCGACTGCGTCGGGTAGTGGGGCGACTCGACTGGGACAATTCGAAAGACGTGGGAAGGGAGGACTCGAGCGCGAGCGGCGTCAATCGCGTCTGAGTCGCAGTCGACTGTGCTGCGTCACTCGACGGTAACGCTCTTGGCGAGGTTTCGTGGTTTGTCGATCGGCCGGTCGAGCAGGTCGGCGGCGTGATAGGAGACGAGCTGGAGCTGAACGTTCGCGACCAGCCCCGCCAGATCGGGATCGGTGTCGGGAATCCGCAGGTGTTCGTCGGCCACCTCGACGGCGGGGTGGCCGTCGGGACAGACCGCGATGACGGGTGCACCGCGGGTCTGTGCCTCCTCGGCGTTTTTCAGCGTCTTCTCGTCTTCCTGTCCGGTGAAGATCGCGAACACCGGCGTCTGGGGCGTGACCAGCGCCAGTGGGCCGTGTTTCAGTTCGCCCGAGGCGAAGCCCTCGGCGTGCTCGTAGGTAATTTCCTTGAACTTCAGGGCCCCCTCGAGCGCCACGGGGAAGCCGAGCCCGCGACCGATGAAGAAGTACGCCTCGCTCCCGCTGTACTTGTCGGCGATCGCCTCGGCGCTCGAGTACTCGAGGAGGTCGTCGATTTTGGCGGGCATCGATTCGAGCGCCGGCAACAGCGACTCGAGGTCGGCCGGGGGTTCGCCCCGGACGTCATCGGCGATGCGCTGGCCGAGCAGCGTGAGCATGACCGCCTGCGAGGAGAACGTCTTCGTCGCGGCGACGCCGATCTCCGGTCCGGCGCGGATGAAGAGGGTGTCGTCGGCCTCGCGAGCGGCCGTCGAACCGACGACGTTGGTCACGGTGAGCGTGCGAGCACCCTCGGCAGCGGCCTGGCGGAGCGCGTTCAGGGTATCGGCCGTCTCGCCGCTCTGGGTAACCGCGATCACCAGCGTGTCGTCGTCGATCGGCGGCGCGGAGACGCTGTACTCGTTGGCCAGCAACGCGGTCGAGTGCACCCCCGCTTGGTTCAGCGCGAGCGAGCCGTAGAGGGCGGCGTGATACGAGGTGCCGCAAGCGACGAACTGAACGCTGTCGACATCGTCGAACGTTCCCGGTTCGAAATCGGAGAGCGAAATCCGGCCGTTCAGGGAATCGATCCGCCCCTCGAGCGCCTGGGTCAACGATGTCGGCTGCTCGTTGATCTCTTTGAGCATGAAGTGATCGTACTCGCCTTTCCCGGCCTGTTCGGGATCCCACTCGACCGTCTCGGACGTGCGCACGATCGGATTCCCCTTGAGATCGGTGAACTCGACGCCGTCATCGTCGACGATGACGACGTCGCCGTCCTCGAGGTAGACCACGCTGTCCGTGTACTCCAGGAAGGCCGGGACGTCGCTCGCGAGGAAGTACTCGCCGTCTTCCATCCCCACGACGAGTGGGGAGCCCTGCCGGGCCGCGTAGAGGACGTGTTCGCCCGTCACCATCGCGGTCACGGCGTAACTGCCCTCGAGTTCGTCGATCGCCTGCCTGAAGGCCGATTCGCTGTCGAAGCCGGCGTCGAGGTAGTACTGGACGAGATGCGGAATGACTTCGGTGTCAGTGTCGCTCGTGAACACGTACCCGTTTTCGGCCAATCGCTCCCTGAGTTCGACATAGTTCTCGATGATCCCGTTGTGGACGACTGCGACATCCTCGCTCTCGTCCGTGTGCGGGTGGGCGTTCGCGTCGGTCGGCGGCCCGTGCGTACTCCAGCGGGTATGCCCGATTCCGACTTCACCGTCGAGCGGTTCACCGATCGATTCTTTTAGTTCCTTGACCTTCCCGGAGCGTTTTTCGACGTTGATGCCGGAGCCGTTCTGGACGGCGACGCCCGCCGAGTCGTAGCCCCGGTACTCGAGGTTTTCCAGCCCGGTCAGCAGCGGCTCGAGGGCGCTGCCGTCTCCGACGCGGCCGATGATTCCACACATCTGTTAGTCACCACCCGTCGGGACGCTCGGAGTGCGCGCGCGGTCCGGACACGGGTTCGATTTCCGCTGACGAGACAACGCCTTGCCTGCCCCCGAACACTGCGATAGAAGTATCGTGGAGGGCTGCTGGCTCGCAGCAACTGGTCGAGACGACGAACGGTACGCAACCATGAGAGGAAGTCAAACCTCCTGAACCCATTACTATAGACGGACTACTGAGCACCGTAGTCACAGGGTACTCCACCGCTGGCTGTCGACTGCGGCGACTGTCGGCCGCACAGTCGAACGGAACCGCAACTCGATATCGGACACGAACTGTCGGTTTGAGGCGCTCTCTCCTCGGAAAACGTTCGAACTATCACATCGGTCTCAAAAGTACGCCGAACAAACAGGGAATCGGCACTCGAGTATGGGACGTCGAACGAGCGGTAGCGACCCCCAACTGACGTAGGAACGGAAAACAGTCGCTGCGGTTCCCAACGTATAGTAGCCACTGAAACGATTCACACACTGATCGGACAGCTGTCAGTCAATCAGGCGTGCAATGAATTGCAGTGGCTACTATAACACACAACGATGTTTCGGCGGTCGGTCGCGGTGTGACGAAACCCTGATCGCAGACGGTGTTCTGAACCGAGACGCCGGGAGACGCGCGATGGGCCGACCCGCTGGGACGGTGGCTCGAACCGCCACACCTTTTGCGGTGGACCGGGTTGTACGCGTATGGGTTTTGGTAGCTACGATGAATCCGAACAACAGGACCAGAGCACGGACGATGAGGACGTAGAAGCCGTCAACGTCCACGAACACGAACACAAGGGGGAAATGTCGTTCGAATCCGACGTCTCGACGGACGAACTCGTCTCCCAACTGGGCTCGATGAAAGAAGACGAGTCCGACGACTCCGACGAATAACGACCCGACCGTAACGGACACGATACTGGTCCGGCCGTCCGCGGTCGACGGCGATCGCTCGCGCGTCGTCGAGCGCTATCGATCCGATCGCTAATTCGCTTTTTCTCGCAACTGTGGCTCGAGCCGTCGAATCGATCGAAACGAGTGGGTACTCGAGAGATCGCTGCGTCAATAGCCGGATCCGAGTCAGCAGAGGGTCGCGGAACAGAGTTCGCCAATCGCCCGCCGCAGTCGCTGAGAGACGGCCGACTTCGAGACGTCGAGTCGATCCGCGAGTTCGTTCTGGGAGATGCCACGCGGGACGTCGAAATAGCCCTCCTCGTAGGCGACGGTGAGCAGTTCCTGCTGTTTCGCCGTCAGCGCGACGACGCCGTCGTCGCCGTCGTCGGAGACGCGCAGGTGATCGACGGTGACCGAGATTTCACGGTCACGACAGTACTCATTGAACGCGACGAGTCGATCCCGGTCGGCGAACCGAAGCTGCACCTGCCAGCCGTCTCGAGCGCTCGAGAGGTCGAGCAGGCGGCCGCCGACGTCGGCGATCTCGGCGGTGAACGTCGTCGTGCGGTCGGTACGCGTGACCCGGTAGATTCGTCTGTCGGGGTAGCGATCGACGAGGACGGGGTCGGTGACCGTCGGATCCGTCTCGAGGGCGGTTTCGAACGCGTCGAACGCGGTGCCGTAGACGGTAACGAACACGAGCGTCCGACCCGGCTCGACGGTGGTCCAGTAGTCGGGTTCGACGGTGACGTCCGACGCGTGCCGAATCGTCGGGCGCAAGAACAGTTTCGGGTGGTCGAGTCGAAGCTGAGCGACGATCCCGCCGTCGGCTTCCGATCGAACGCCCGACCGGTCACCGGTCGCGTCGCGAATCGATTCGAGAGGCTCCCCGGCGTCGGTGACTCCCTCGACGCTCGTCTCGGGATCGGCATCGGTGACTTTCTCGACGCCCTCCTCGGCGTCGGCGATATCGATGCTCACGAATTCATCCGCCATCCGGAGAGATGACCGGCGTAATTACGTCTTACCTCGAACGCACTCATCGAATGCCTCATTAGGAGCCGAAGATATGATCGTGGGCGCTATATACGGAAACGAATCGGGGTCGCCGCTCAATCTATATTCATCTGTCGACGTATTGACTGGCATTGGAACCGGCGGAAAGACGATATTACCGACTCGAACGGCTCGAAGTAAGACGGAAATACCGGGATGATACCGGGTGGTGGCGGCTCGTACGGACTGCTGTCAGTCAGTTTCGGCGCGACCGCGAACCGTCCTGCGATCGCAACGGTACATCGCTGCAGTCGACCCGGTACATCGGCATATGCGCCGGTACATCGCTGCAGTTGACCCGGTACATCGCGGGACACGCGCCGGTACATCGGGACAGCAGACCGTCTCAATCGGCCTCGAGTTCGTCGAACAGCAGTTCGAACAGTTTTCGCTGGGCTAGCCGGAGATGGCGACTGAACGTCGGCTGGGAGATCCCAATCGACTCGGCCACCTCCTCGCCGGTGTGCTCGCGCGGCCACTCGAAAAAGCCGCCGTAGTAGGCCGCCTCGAGCGTCCGTCGCTGTCGCTCTGAGAGGTGCTGGCTCAGATCGTCGAACGGGCGCACCGGCCGGGGCGATCGATCGCGTTTCCGGCGAGCGACCAGTTCCGTGCCGGGATGGGCCCGCTCGAGGTGGTCGAGGAACGAGCGAACGTCGACAGGGTCGCCGAGTTCGATCACGAGCCGGCAGCGACCGTCAACCGGCGTGACGGATCGGAGGATCCCACCGTGCTCCGCGATCGCTCGCGCGACGGTGGGTTCCCGCAGGCCGATTTCGAGGACCGTCCCGCCGGTGTCGCGGTCGACGATCGAAATCGCGTCGACCGCCGACAGCGATCCGATCGTCTCTTGGATCGCGTCCGCATCGCCCCCGTCAACCGTACAGAACACCGTCGATCCGCCCGACGACCGCGGAACGATCGCTCGCACGTCGAGTGGTCGATCGATGCCGCGGGCGATCGATGATAGCGCTTCGGCGTCGTCCCGGATGACGACCTCGAGTTCGGTGATCCGATCGGCGAGCAACGCGCGTTTCGTCTCGATCGCCCCGATCACAGCCCCGGCGATCGAAGCGAGGTGGCGACAGGCGCGGCGAGTTCGATCGTCGAACGCCGACGGTCGGTTCGCATACGCGGTCAGCGTCCCGTATCGGACCCCGTCAGCGGTGAGCGCCACGCCGAGCGCGGACCGGAATCCTCGCTCGAGGAGCCGCCGTCGCCACGACTGGTCCTCGGTCGTCTGCTCGCGCCGATCGATCGAGAGGTCGTCGAGGACGACCGGCTCGCGCGCCGCGGCCGCGGCTTCCGTCGGCGCACCGACATCAGTCTCCAGGGGAACGGTCGTCGACTCGAGGAACTCGCCGTCGCGGCCGACCCACGTCGACGGGACGACTCGTTTGCGACCGTCGTCCGCGTGACCGACCCACGCGAGCCCTATTTCGCCGGCCGACTCGAGCGGGTCCAGGGATACGATCGCTTCACAGAGCCGTCGCTCGACCGCCTCGCGCGTGTCGGCCGCCAGTATCGACTGCCCCGCGTCCCACACCCGTTCCGTCCGCTCGACGACGGCTTCGAGGCGGTCTTGCTCGTGCCGGGACGCCCGGAGGCCGTCGGCACGCTCGAGTGACTCGAGGGCGACGGTCGCGGCGTCCGACACCGCATCGATCGGGTCCGACTCGAGTCCGTCGAACGCCATCGGTTCAGTACTGGTCGCGAGGACCACGGCACGGTTCGCGACCGGGACGGCGAGAACTCGCTCGGCCCGGAGCCCAGCGCGCTCGAGGAGACCCGCCAAGTCCGCCCGCTCGTAGACTGTCAGTCCACCGGTCTCCGGGTGATCGGCCGCTCCGTCATCGTCTGCCTGAGCAATCGCTCCTTCGTTCTCGAGAACATCGGACAGCGGGCTCCCGTCGGGATCGATCGGTGGCGGCTCGAGCGAGCGCTCGTCGCCACCGATGCGCTCCGCCGCCGCGACCGTCGCCGGACGAAAGCGATCGTCTTCGGCGCGATACCAGACGGCTACGTCAGCGCCGGCCAATTCCCGGACGGCACCCGTGGCGGCGTCTCGAACGGCCGACGGCGTCTCGGCCCGGCGGAGCGCGACGAGCGCGCGTCGGATCGACGACAGGGCGGCCCCTCGAGAGCCGCGCCTGTCGCGGACGACACAGAGCGTTCGATCGGGGTCCGAAAGTGGCGCGACGAAGACGTCGACCGCCGGTGACGCATCGGTTTCGAGAACACCCGAAATCGGATCCATCCACCGGATGACCGGTGATCGAGCGCGCTCCCGAATCGTCGTCGCGAGGTCGTCGGCGAACACGTCCTCGAGTTCCCGTCCGACGAGCGCGTCCGCATCGGCGAGATCGAGCAGCGCCGGATTCGCTAGCCGAACCGTCGTCCCCTCGAGGACGGCGATCCCGTCGTCGAGCGCGTCGACGACGGACTCGAGGAGTTCGAGGCGGTCTTCAGTCACCGCGGTCACGGCATCGGGGGGCTGTTCCCGCGCGTGGACCGAGACACCGTCGTCACCGGGGGTAACGGTGACGGCGAGTCGCCCCTCGAGTGGAGGAAGGGCCGTTTCGAGCGTCTCAGCGGAGCCCGTCGTCTCGGCCGCTCGAACGCCGTCGTAGAGCGCCTCGCCGAGCTCGTCGGGAAGGAGGTCCCAGACGACGGTTCCGATCGGGTCGGCGCGGTCGCTCGAGCGCTCCGCAGTGCTCGTCTCGGTCCCAGTTCCCCCGCCGATACCGGTATCGGTGCCGGTGAACAGCGACATCGCGGCGTCGTTCGCATACCGGAGTTCGTCCCGCGGGCCAAGGGTGAAAAACGCGTCCGCGAGCCGGTCGACGCCCGCGCGAATCCCGTCATCGATTGCCGAATCGGCCGCCGAGCCCGCACCGGTTCGGGTGACGACGACCCCCTCGACGGTCGGATCCGCGAGCCGGTTCGTGAGGGTTAGTTCCGAAACCTGCCACGTGCCGTCGGCGTGGCCGAGCCGCGGCGTCACGCGGTCGGTCGTCCCAACCGGCGCGTCGGTCACGAAAGCGAGCGTCTCACGAACCGCCGCCCGATCGTCCGGGTGAACGAGCCGGTCAATCGCCGTTCGCTCGAGTTCGGTCGGCGTGTACCCCATCCGCGACTCGACCGCCGGCGTCGCGTACTCGATGTCGCCGTCCGCGTCGAGCACCCAGACGACCGCGCCGGCGCTCTCGAGGATCGATCGGTAGCGCAGATCGGTTTCCGCCGCGGCCAGACGGAATCGCGCTCGCTCGGCCGCGTTTCTCACTCGAGCGGTCAGCACCGTCGGGGATTCGTCACGAGCGACGACGTCGCTCGCTCCCGCCGCGAGCGCGCGGTCGGCGCAGTCTGGGTCTGTGCCGTCGACGCAGTCAGCACGGTCTGTACGGTCGGCGTCGTCGCCATCGAGGACGGCCACGATCGGCCGGTCGTCGGCTCCGGCGGCGAGACGCTCGAGAAACGTTCCGCTCGGTTCCGATCGTCCGTCGTCGGCCGGGACGAACGGGCAGACGAGACAGTGCACCTCGCGGTCGGCGAGTCGCTCACGGGCCCCCTCGAGCGTTCGCTCCCTGAGTAGCGAAGCGCCATCGAACCGGGCGGCGAGCGTCTCCATCGCATCGTCGGCGGCAGCAGAATCGCCGACGACCAGGACGCAAGGGGCGTCACCGACGACGGTTGCGGTACCATCGCTCACCCAGCGGTCACCTCCAGTCTGGCCCGATTCAGGTCTTGCGCCCCGGGTCGGTACCATCCAGTCTGATCGACATCTGCTCGGTGAATCGTCGGACGATCGGGTACCGAACGAGCGGGTATCGGACGACCGAGAGCACGAGCCGAGCAAGCAGCCACGAAAGGGGCCACAATACCGGCCGGATCGCTCTCCCGCAAGATAACTATGGATCTCGTACCCGCGCGTCGCGGGAGAGTAGGCGGACTCACCACCGGATTCGGAGGTCGTTATGACTGCACTGTTATGATTGCTCTCGAACCGTGAGGACCGGGACCGGCGCGTTCCGGACGATTTCCTCGGCGACGCTGCCCGAGATGAGGTGATCGAGCCCGGATCTGCCGGCCGTCCCAACGATAATCATATCGACCGGATTCGTCTCCGCGAAGTCGACGATCTGTTCTTGGGGGACGCCGTGGCGGATGTCCGTGGTTACGTCGACATCCGCGCGAGTCGCCGACTCCTCGGCCTCCGTGGCGGCCGCGGCGGCCGCCTCCTCCGGATCGTTTCGGAGGCGATCCTGTTGGTCCTCCGCATGCGGGCCGTCCTCCGACACCGAGAGGACATGCAGGGTCGCGTCGAGTTGATTCGCGAGTTCGATCCCGTGATCGGTCGCCCGACGGGCCGCGTCGCTCCCGTCCGTCGCAAGGAGTATATCCTGATACATCGGTTGACTATCCGTTGGAGCGACGCCCGGATACATCCCTGACCTGCCGTTGCCTGCCGGCTATGCGTCGATCGGACTTCCTCAGAACACCACCTCCCACCCGTGCCCGCAGTTCCGGCACTCGAAGCGACGCTTCAACCCCGCATCGGTCACCGATCGATCCGCTTCTTCTCCCGACCCCTCGAGACAGTTCGGGCAACGATACCGGCTCATGCGCTTCTCGCAGCACACAGTCGGACATAAAGAGCCGACTCGTTTCGGGATGATTGAGACCAATTCGTTTCGTTTCACGCGGAACCCGATCGGTCGATCGGACCGCTGAATTCCGGGCCGAATCGTCGCGCTGCGAGCGTCGGCGTCAGAGCAACTCGAGGATCGCGTGATGCAACTCGAAAACGACGATCGCGAGATACAGTTGCCCGATCCCGGCGGCGATCATCACGACTCCCGCGATCCGCTTGAGCAGGCCGGAGTAGGCCGCGAACCGGCCGGCACCGGCGACGAGCCCCATCCCCGTCGCGACGGTCAACGCGATCATGAGCACGACGACGGTACCGACGTACGTTCCCAGGAGGACCATCGCGTCGGTCGTCGACAGCGATAACGCGCGGGTGACGACGCTGATGAACAGCGGCGCGACGCAGCCGGCCGACGCCAGCGCGTAGCCGACGCCGAAGACCCCGAAGCCGAGCGTGCTCGAGCGGCGCTTCGGGAGCGGAATCGTGAGCGACGGCGCGCGCTCGAGGACGATCAACACGCCGAAGCCGATCAGGACGAAGCCGGCGATGGCTTCGAACCACTTGATCGACGACAGCGTCGACTGGCCGACCCAGAACGTCGCCCCGAGCAGGGCGGTAAACGTGACGAGGACGCCGAGCCCCGCGAGCAGGCCGCGGCTCAACGCACCGCCGAGCGACGCCCGCTCGCCGTCGGTCTGACTCACGTAAAAGCCCACGTACCCCGGCAGGAGCGGGTACGCACACGGGGAGAAGAACGTCGCGATCCCGGTCGACAGCGCGAACACGATCGACGTGGTGCCCGTCGCGTCGACCATCCTCACTCGGCCCCGCCCTCGAGGGCGCGTTCGATTCCCGCGACGAGTTCGTCGGCGGTTTTGATGCCGGAATCGTGCCACCGGACGGTCCCCGAGGCGTCGATCGCCACGGCGGACGGATAGGGCGATCCCCAGTATCGGCTGGTGAGCTCCGAGGTCGGGTCGAGGCCGATCGTCCAGTCGCCGTCGTTTTCGTCCCACCACTCGGCGAGCTCCGTCTCGGAAATCGTGTCGCCGACCGGTTCGCTCGTGACGGACAGAAAGAGGACGTCGTCGCCGACTCGGTCGTGGGTCGTGGCGAGGGCGTCCATCTGTTTGATACAGGGATCACACCACGTCGCGAAGAAGTCGATGAACGTCGGTTGATCCGGCGCGGGGACGGTGACAGTGCCGGCTTCGCTTCCCGACGCGTCGACCGTCTCGATCTCGTAGGGCTCATGTTGTCGGCCGACGAGTCCGGACGATCCGTCGGAGTCGTCGTCGAACGAGGGAACGCCGAACGCTGCGACGGCACCGGCACCGGCGACGACGCCCACACTGCCGAGACCGGCGAGGACCTCACGGCGACGCATCGCTACTCGTCCACCCCCACGACCGTTCTCGTGTCTTCGACCATCACCTGGGTGTTCACTGCGTCACGTTGCCTGCTCGCCGTCGGATATGCACGCTCGACGATTCCGCGTTCGTTGACGATCTGGACGAGCGCGGAGTGGGTGAACGTGTACTCGAGGCCATCGGCACCGGACGATTCGTTCCCGGATTCGTTCCCTGCAGCGGTCTCGTTCGTCGACTCGTTATTCGACGACTCTTCGTTTCGCCGAAGCGGGAGCCCGAACGTCTCATTGAGAACCGTCTTGGCCGTCTCGTTGTCCTCGGGGCGGAGGTAATGCCAGTGTCCCGCGTCGGGATCGATCCCTCGCTCTGTACTGTAGGCCCGCAGGGCGTCGGCCGTGTCTCGGTCGGGGTCGAACGTCACCGCGAGCAAGCCGACCTTGTCCTCGTAGCCGCTCTCGATGGCGTCTTCCTGTATCCGAGCGAGGTGCTGGAGGAGCGCGTCACACATGCCGTCCGGACAGGATCCATAAAAATACGTGATGACAAACGGGCGTTCGCCGACGAAATCGTCGCGGGAGACGGTCTCCTCCGCGATCGGATCGGTGAGCGAGAACGAGGGGAACTCCTCGCCATACGTATCATACGAATAATCCGCGTGTTGGGCCTCCTCTTCCGGGGATTCGAGTATCGTATCCGGGTTGGAGTCACCGCCGAGTAGATCACCGAGACAGCCGGCAGCGCTCGTGATCCCCACCGTCCCGAGCGAGCCGAGGTATGTCCGCCGTTCCATAGTTAATTCGATGGAACCCGTAATCAAAGGTTCATTGGTTCGATCGCCGAAGGCGGCCCCCGTGCGTTTCGTTCTCGATATACACACTCGGACGTGCCGCCATCCGCCGCCGATCGAGCGGGCACTCAGAGCGGTGATTCAATTCAGTGAACCGATCGTGAGCCCGTCTCCGGCCATTCGAGTGACGAACCAACAGGCGTTTGATCGCCGATACCCAACCCTCACTCGATGAAACGCCGGGGATTTCTCCGCGGAACAGCAGGGATCGGTGCCGTCGGGACCGCCGGAATCGCCGGACTCGCCGGCTGTCTCGAGCGGCTCGGGTTCGAAGAGGAATCTGCATGGGCGAACCCGCCGCTCGTCGAGAACAGACCCAACGCGGTCTACCTCCCGGCATCACGCGAGGAGATGGGGACTTACGGGACGGCGACCGACGGCGACTACGCGGCCGCGCTGTCATACACTTTTCCCCATCGGTTCTGGACCGTCGAAGCCACCAACGAGGGGAAGACGCTCGTCGAGGTCGACGCCGACGACAGCCTCCACCTCATGGTCTCCGTCTGGGATCGCGAGACGCACACCGCCCTCCCGGCGACCCTGCGCCTCGAGGTGTCTCAGGACGGCGAACCGGTCGACACCGGCACCTCGTCGCCGTGGCCCATGATCTCCCAGCGAATGGGGTTTCACTACGGCGATAACGTCCAGCTTCCCGGGGAGGGTGCGTACACCGTTCGGGTCACCGTCAACCCCGTCACCGGGATCAATCGGACCGGTTCGTTCGAGGGCCGCCTCGAGTCGCCGGGCTCGCTCGAGATCGACTTCGAGTACGCTCGGTCGGACATTCACGACCTCTCGTTCAAGACGATCCCCGAGGAACGGCGGGGGAGTCGCGAGGCGTTATCGCTGATGAGTCACGGCGGCGACGGTGGGGGAGACGGCAATGGTGGGCACAGCGATGGGGCCGGACAACCGCCGATGGGACGGGGAGTGCCGATCGAGGACCTTCCCGGCCAGGTCTTCGACCCCCAGCGCAGCGGTGACGCGACGTTCGCCGCGCTCGTTTCCGACGCCGATCGGTTCACCGACGGGAGTTCCTATCTGGCGATCAGTCCCAGAACGCCGTACAACGACATTGTCCTCCCGTTTACGTCCCTGTCCGCGGCCGTCGAGGGCAGCGGTTCGGTCCGCCAGACCGAACTCGTGGAAGCGCTCGATCACGAGATCGGCCACCACTACGGGGTCGCGATCGACGATCTCGCAGCCGGCGACCGCGTGACGGTCTCGGTCGACTCGCCACCGCAAGTGTCCCGTCACGACGGCTACGAGACGGCGTTTTTCGACTTCGACGAGCTGAGCTACACAGTCTGAGCCGGTTCGATGGCTGAGACGGGCTGAGCCGGTTCGATGGCCGAAACGGTTTGCGATCGTTCATGAGACAGTTCACCACCCGTCTCGAGTCGCACGAGGCGGAGCCACTCGTTGCGATAGTCTCCAGATGTATGTTGTCGATTTCAGCGTGGAAACCACGGCTTTCGGGCGGAACAACGATAAGAGCCGGTCGACCGTCGAAAACCGTTCGCGCCTGGGCTCTGTTTCAGCCCATAAATTCGTTCGTACCGTAACCGATCGATTCGGACCGGATACTGGTAGTTCCTTACGGTTATGATAACTATCGGGGATCGTCGAATACGTCCGAAGCATGTCTCGTACAGGTCACGCAGCCATGGATATCGGGTGTCCGGAGTGTGATACGACGATAGCCGCATCCATCCCGCCAGGCCCGGGAATCCACTCGGAGAGCGATTCGAACCGCCTCCTCGGAAAGGAAACGCAATGCCGGAACTGCGGTCACGAACTCGAGTTGTACTACTACTGAAACGGCGCATCCGCCGGTAGCTCCTGAGACGGGTGTCAGCAGGCGGCCTGTCCCTGCGTTTCGACCGCTGCACGTTTCACTCGTTCTCGCGGTCGGGCCGATGTCTCGGCGAACCGACTATTGGTCGCGTGGGAGCGACCCACACCGGAAACGCGGTGTCCCTCTTCGACGGTGATCGAACCGTCTCCGTTTTCTCCGACTCACTGACCGGTCTCCCAGCCGCGCGGCGTCTCGTTCAACCGCTCGGCACCGTCCTCAGTCACCGCGACGAGATCCTCGATTCTGATGCCGAACTCGTCCTCGAGGTAGATCCCCGGTTCGACGCTGAAGACCATCCCCGGCTCGAGTTCACGGTCGTTGCCCGCCGCGATGTAGGGCGGTTCGTGCACCTCGAGGCCGACCCCGTGACCGGTCCGGTGGACGAAGGCGTCGCCGTAGCCGGCGTCCTCGATAACTGATCGGGCGGCGCGGTCGATCGACCCGGCGGTGACCCCCGGCTCCACGGCGTCGATCGCGGCTCGCTGTGCTTCCCTGACGGTGTCATGGACGCGCTCGTACTCCGCGGGCGGTTCGCCGACGACGATCGTTCGGGTCTGATCGCCCGGATACAGACCGGTTCCCGCCTCGAGATCGGCTGCGACGAATGCACCGAAATCGAGGACGACGGGATCGCCCGATTCGATCTCGCGCGAGCCGCCGTGGTGGTGCGGGCGGGCCCCGTTCGGGCCGCTCGCGACGATCGTCTCGAAGGCCGGTTCCTCGCCGCCGTCCGCTGCGAGCAAACGGTCGATCTCGGCCGCCAGTTCGGCTTCGGTCATCCCAAGCAGTTCGTCACCGCGCTCGCGAATCGCGAGCGAAACGCGATCCGCGAGTTCGCCGGCCCGGCGGAGCGCCGCGAGTTCGACCTCGTCCTTGCGGATCCGCAACGGCTCGAGGACGGTACTCGCGAGCCCGAACTCGGCGTCGGGGAGCAGTTCTCGGAGGTCCTGCGTGAACGTCGCCCACATTCGATCGTCGACGAGCACGGTCGCCGGGTCGGTGCCGCCCAGCAAATCGGCTTCCAAAACGGTCTCGACGACCTCGAGCGGGTCGTCGGAATCGGTCCAGTATCGCAGGTGCAGGTCCTCGATCGGCAGGTCGGAGAGTTCGGCCCCGTACATCGCCGGCGCGACGAGCGCGGGATCGCCGCGCGCGGGAACGAACAGCAACAGGTGCCGTTCGGACGGCGATTCCGCGAATCCGGTCAGATAGGTCAGATTCGGGCTCGGGAAACAGACCGTCAGGTCGGCTCCGGCCGCCGCGAGGCGATCCTGACAGGCCGCGATTCGTGTTTCGAACGGCGGTTTCATGGAGTGGGGTTCACTCGAGCGAGAAATCAACGTTTGGTTGCCGAAACGAGCGCGGGAGAGGGCGGTATGCACGCCGGAGGTCGGCGTCCCGGTCGTGGCTCGAGGAGTCGGACGCGGCGAAACCGCCGATCCGGAGGACCACCAGCGTCTCAGCGTCCGTCGATCGAAGTGACCCTCGATGGAGGGTGTGAATGGAGTAGTGGATTTCGCCGGGAATGGATGGAAAAGAGCGCCCCGCTATCGTGGCAACACGGAATCGCCACGCCCTCCCCAGCCGATTTCTCCTCACGGGCGCGCAGCGCCCGTCTGCTCACGGCGGCTCCGCCGCCGTTCGCATGGTATGCGAAACCTCCGGTCTCGCACTATTCGCATGGTTCGCGGGACCTCCGGTCCCGCGCTATTCGCTTTCGAGGCACTCCCTCCGTCTTCGCGCGGCGTTGCCGCGCGAATGGTCTGTGAGACCAGCGGTCTCGCACTAGTCGCGCCTCGCCGCCAGCGCGCGCCACCGCACGCCGGGTGACTGGTCTGGAGCGATACGCTGCGTCCCTTTATCGAGCACCGCTTGCGAATCACAGAGTCGAATCAGTCCCGAGCGATCCGTTGGCGGACCGTAACGACCTCGCCGCCAGCACCGGGTTAGTGCTGATCGACGACTGTCTCCTCGAGCGAATAGTCGGCCGGACGCGAGTAGTAGCGGGAACCTATTAGCGTCCCTGCGGTCGCAGGCCGCGAAGCAACCAGTCGGGGCGCTCTGTTGTTTCAGCGAATGCGAGTTACCGAGCGGTTGTCGTCGATGCCTGTGCACAGTCGACAGCTTCGGGCCGACGGCCGCGGACGAGCGGACGAAACGTCCGACGACGACGGCCCCACCTGTCCCGGTTCGTTGATCGTGGTCTCGAACCGGCAACCGTATCGTCACGAGTACGAAGACGAGCCGACCGCGGAACGGGCGTCCGATCCCGCGGACACCGACGAGAGCCCGCCAGCGGGAACGAACGGCGGGGCGCAGACGGGAACACAGCGGTCCATCACGGTCGACGAACCGACCGGTGGGCTGACCGCTGGCCTCGATCCCGTGGTTCAGGCAACCGACGGGACCTGGATCGCCTGGGGCGACGGCGACGCCGACTTCGCAGTCACGGACGAGCGAAACTGCGTTGCCGTCCCGCCGGACGAGGAGGCGTACACGCTCCAACGGCTCGAGCTATCCGAGGAGGCGGTCGAGTCCTACTACTACGGATTCAGTAATCGCGTGCTCTGGCCGCTCTGTCACGGCTTTCCCGACCTGATCGAGGACCGAACGAACGACTTCGAGTGGTATCGGACGGTCAACGAACAATTCGCCGACGCGGTCGGCGAGCACGCCGAGGACGACTCGGTGATCTGGCTGCAGGACTACCACCTCGCGCTCGCACCACGGATGATCCGGGAGTCGGTCCCCGAGAGCGCGACCGTCGCCCACTTCTGGCACATCCCATGGCCGACGCCGGAAACCTTCCAGCGCTGTCCCGCCGGTGACCACGTCCTCGAGGGGCTGCTCGGGAACGATCTGCTGGGCTTTCACGTCGATCGGTACGCCGATCAGTTCCTGCAGTGCGTCGATCAGTTCCTGCCGAGTGCGTCCGTCGACTTCGCTCGTCGAACGATCCGGTACGACGGGCGGACGACCCGCGTCGTCGCGACACCGATGGGCGTCGACGCCGAATCGTACGACCGGGACGCACGATCGGCCGATCTGGACCGCCTCTCCGCCCTGTTCGAGGAGTACGGGATCCCGGAGGGGACCGCGGTCGGACTGGGGCTCGACCGCCTCGACTACAGCAAGGGGATTCCGGAGCGGTTGGCGGCGCTCGAGCGGTTCTTCGAGCGGAAGCCGGACTGGCGCGGCGAGTTCACGTTCATTCAGAAGGCGACGCCCTCCCGGACAGATATCGAGACCTACGAACGCTACGGCGAACTCGTCCGCAGCGAGGTCCAGCGGATCAATCGACGCTTCGAGACCGCCGACTGGCGGCCGATCGTCTACACGGAGGACGTGTTGCCGCGCGAGGACATCTGTGCGCTCTATCGACACGCGGACGTGATGGTCGTAAGTCCGCTGATCGACGGGATGAATCTGGTCGCACAGGAGTACATCGCCGCGAGCGTCGACGGGGACTCCACATTGTTGCTGAGCGACCGAACCGGAGCCCACGAGCAGTTCGGTTCGCACGCACTGACGATCGATCCGACCGATACCGACGGTTTCGCGGCCCAGATCGAGCACGCACTCTCCCTATCCCCATACGAACGCCAACGGCGAATGAACACGCTTCGTCAGCGCGTCTTCGATGGGGACATCGAGTCGTGGATGGAGACGCAATTCGACTGGATCCGACGCGTCCACGACGATTCCCGGACGACCGAACCGCGGTCCGAACGCGATTCGGACTCCCGCGAACCCACGCCACCAATATAGTCGATGACGAGGACCGAGTCACCGCCGCGGCCGATCGACGAGCATCTGCCCCGGATTCGAGAAACACTCGAGCGGGCGGAGGGGTTGCTCGTCTGTCTGGATTTCGACGGCACGCTCGCGCCGATCGTCGAGGATCCGGACGCCGCGGTTCCGACCGAACAGAATCGGTCTGCGGTAGCGACGCTGGCAAACACGCCGTCGGTGACGACGGCAGTCGTCAGCGGTCGCGCCCTGACGGACGTTCGCGAGCGCGTCGACGGACCGGCGATCTACGCCGGAAACCACGGCCTCGAGCTCGTGCGCACGGGAACGATCGCCGTCCATCCGGTCGCGCGAAAGCGCGCCGCCCGCCTCGAGCGGATCTGCGCCATCCTCGAGACCGCGCTTCGCACCGTTCCGAACTGCCGGATCGAAAACAAGCGCCTGACCGGGACGGTCCACTTCAGATCCGTGCCGCCGGCCGCCGAACCGATCGCCCGCCGCATCACCCGCGAGGTGGTCGAGCGATTCGGCGGCGACGCCCTCGAGATTTCGGCGGGGAAACGGATCCTCGAGATCGGACCGGCGTTCCCGTGGGGAAAGGGCAACGCCGTCGAACTGATCGCCGCGGACGAACCGCCGGCGACCGCCAGCATATATATCGGGGACGACGTCACCGACGAGTCGGCGTTCCAGGCGGTCGAACCGGACGGGATCGGGGTCCGGGTTGGTGACGACGCCCCCTCGAGCGCGTCCTGTCGGGTCGAGTCGCCAGCCGAGGTCGCGTCGTTTCTCTCGTGGCTGGGATCGACCGGAGCCGATCTGGTCGCTCGCTCCGACGTGTCCACTGCGACTCCCATCGAGGCCCGATAGCGGTTCCGAGGAGAGAGACTCACGATCCGCGCCGCGGTCGGAAAGACCACGACCATCACGAGCCACACCGCCGCCACTATCGAACCAACTGAAATGAATGCGCGCCCGATCGCACGACGGACGCGCGGTTCGGAGCGAACGCGGTTCGGAGCGAACGCGGTTCGGAGCGGGCGCGGTTCGGAGCGAACGTAGTGAGCGAGAACCGCGGGGATGCGAACGGCGAGCAAAGCGAGCCGTGAGCGAACGTAGTGAGCGAGAACCGCGGACTGTGTGCTCGGTGTGTGAATCGTCGCAGTTGTCGGGCTAGTTACCGCCACGAGTCATCGCGTCGGACCACCGGCTCCGTGATAGTGGGCTTGCCAAAACGAATAACTGAAGGATATACGCATGTTCGAGCCGAAAGTATTAGTTACCACTGGAAATATAGTACGGTACGAGAGTGAAAGAGAGTGAAACTCAGACAACCAACTGATTTCCTGATCCTCGAGGCGCTCGAGGACAAGGGTCGCAACGTCGCAACGAATCTGGCCGCGCACACGGGGAAAAGCCGGAAGAACATCAATACCAGACTGCCGGTGCTAGAAGACTACGGTCTCGTCCGCAAGATCGGCCCCGCAGAGCGGTCCGGGCTGTACGAGATCTCCTCGACGGGGAAGGCGGCGCTGATCTACCAGGACCAGTACGACGAAGCCGACGACTTCGAGGCGCTCATCGAAGGACCAAGCGCCGGCACAGAGCAGGGCGATCCACAGGCGAGTTTCGCCCGCGGTGAAACCGACGACGAATCCGACGAATAACCTGACGACGCGGTCCGTATTCGACCGCTTCACTCCGTCTCGAGTCGGCGTCGTAACGAGTTCCGCGACGGCGGGTCGGTCGCGGCATCCGGTCGATAGTCACTACTGTGTTCCGTGCGAGTCAGAAGGGAACTTCGCCGTCGTAGTCCGCGAGACGGCGGCGGGCACAGGTCGAAAAGGCGAAGCTGAGCGTCCGTTTCCGGTCTGCAGCGGCGGGGATCGCCGACCCACACGGCGATGCGTCGCTCTTGTACTCGGGATCCCACGCGTAACTGCTGAGCATCGGCGTCGCGGTCAGGGCACCGTCGGACACGAACGCGACGCCGTCTTCGTGGTTCAGACCGAGCGCGTGTCCGATCTCGTGGAGGAGGACCTGCATCGTCCGCACCGGCGTCGTGTTCGGCGCGATCGCGCGGGCGTCGTCGGTGACCACGTCGTCGAACGACTCGAGGGCGGCGAGATGTCGAGCCCCGCCGACCGATGCGATGTGAGGCACGCCGTATCCGGTTGGAGCCTGTTTCATCCCCCCGTCGGTCACCAGCAGGTTGACGTCCGACGCGGGCTCGAGGTTGCGCCCGCCGAGCGTCCCCGACGCGACTGCCACGGGCCACTCCCCGCGGCGAGTGAGGCGTGCGGCGTCTTCGGTCGAAACCGAGACGGTCCCGCCGATCGAAGCCTCGAGCGTCCAGTACTCGAGGGAGAGGGTTTCGTCGAGATACGATCGAATCCGATCGCCGACCCCGTCGTAGGTCGCGGCCTGTTCGGAGAGCCAGATCCGCACCTCGAGCGTGTCGCTTGTCCTCCGTGTCGCATACGCCAGCGTGCCGAGCGAGGCCGTCGATCCGATCGTCCCGAGGAACACACGGCGTTTCACGAGCGTGCGTCTCGCAACGAGGTCGGAGTGTCTGCGGGTGTCTATGGACACGCGTTAACTGTTGGTCGCTCCCTGCGATACGGACCACGTTGACGTCCTCCCCGCGCTGAAGCGCGAGGATTCCCGACCGCGTTGGGATATTAAGGTCTACGAGCGGACTTGTTCTTGAGGTACGAACGAGCCAGTTTCCTTGTCAAACAAGACTGTCGAAGGCTGCGCCAACCAGCCGTTACTCCTATCCGCGGCCGAAACAGCCGACGGACTCAGAGGTACTTGCCGAATATTCTCCGCCCCGTTCACATCCGCATTCGCAACCAACTCACACGAATCACATACGTACAACCCACGCTCCACACGATTCGAATCCCGCTCCCGCCCACAACACGAGCACGTTTTCGACGTGTCACGCTCGGACACAGGGTTCACCTCGACACCCTGCATCTCAGCCTTGTACGTGAGAATGTTCGTGAACCGGTCGAACGCCCAGCCATGCAAATCAAGATTGCCGTGCGTTCCCCAGTTTTTCACTTCGTCATCTTCGTCTTCACGAACTCCACTCAAGTCACCGATAGTGATGGAACCCACTCGTTTCTCCACACACCGTTCGACGATGTGTTTCGAGAGAGCGTGGAAGTAGTGAGTGCGGCGATTCGACCACTTACGGTGGAGTTGCTCTGCCCGCTCCGACGAAGAGTCATCGCAGTTCGCGATGTGCTTGCCGAAGTAGTAGCCGTCTTCTTTCAGACAGCCAAGCGGGTACAATTCCGCGGTTTCATCTTCGTAGGCAAGTGCAGCAAACGTGCAAATGCCGAGGTCGATTCCGACGGTTGATTCGCCGGGGGCGTCGGCGACTTCGATTTCGACGCGGCAGACGAAGTGGAGTTCCCACTTGTCGCCCGTCCATACCGCGCGGACTTGTTGAACACTCTCTACGGTAGGGAGGTCGACATCCGGCCGCGTTTCGTACTCACAGAGTGCGAAGTCGGACCAGTAGTCTTTCGTGTTCTTGCCTTTGGAGAGGCGGACGCGGTTGTTTTCTGTGTCAAGTTTGAACCCTTTATTTTTGAACGTGATGGTGGAGCGTGGGTGTTCGTCGCCGTGTTTGCGGTAGCCGGGTGGATTGGCTCGGGTGTCTCCGTTGGTTCGCTTGCTGTACCATGAGTGGAACGCTTCAGCGAGCTCTTGCAGAATTCGCTGACTTGACTGCGAGTGTAGGTCATCATAGCGTTCGTGGTTCTTGAGGTACGCGGTGAGTTCGTCGTGTTCTGGAATGTGTTCGATTTCGTCCCAGACGCGTTGAACGGTCCATCGTCCAACATTCCAGAGTTTGGAGCCGGAGAACCCGAGGGCGTCAAGGTCGCCCTCCACTTGCGAGTGGTTGCGGAGACTCGCTTTGAAAGTGCGTGGGACGACCTTATTCGCCATGCACAACATATGACAGTATAGTTACTTGAAGGTTTGGTTTCGTGTTTGCGTGGAATATCCAGTCGTGCCATCGTCAGTGGATAGCGTCACCGTGCGACGGCGCGTATCCCCGCCGTGAACGGCGAGGCTTTGCGCCTGCTCAATCCGTAACCGATACGGCCGCCTCGAAGTGCGTGCCGGGGTCCGGTCACGTGCGGTACCAAGGGCCATACAGACGGGATCCGAGCGTTCGGCCGACGCGACTTACCGCGGCGGCACGCGCCGAGTATCGACGACGCGGGCACGGCGCTCGATGACGCGGATCTCGAGCCCATCGGGAAGTTCGTCCGGGTCGGTCGGTGTGAGCATGAGCAACGCGTTGTCCGCAATTTCGACCAGTCGTCGATGCGGTGCGCGCTGGTACATACAAACCGTCCACTCGCCGTCCCGGAGCCGTCGTCTGACCTGCCAGTCGGTGTAGTACCGACCGTCCGACCCCTCGAAAACGGTCTCGAACGGGAGCGCTACCACGAGTTCGATCCCCCTCGCTCTCGAGAGTCGGGACTTCCGTGCGAGCCGGCAACGGCGTGGGCGATTCGAGCGGCCCCGGTCATTCCTACAGCATCGAACGACCGTCACGCACGTTGGCACTCGGATTCATATGGACGACGTTTAAGCGAACAGTACTTTCAACCGAGTGTGATAGTCAGAGACACGCGAATTCGCTGGTTAACAGACCGCCGACTACAGTTGTGAGACGCTTCACGACTCGGTCGAGTTCACCGCTGAGAACGACTACTCAGGGGTTCTGCCATCCTCGAAGAACTCACCGAGAATCGATTTGAGTCCCTTTCGCAGGTGCTGGTGCATCGTCGGCGGCGAGATGTCCATCGCGTCGGCGATATCCTCGCCGGTACTCTCGCGCGGCCAGTCGAAGAACCCGCTGTAGTAGGCAAGTCGCAACGTCGTGAGCTGGCGGTCAGTGAGCCCGTCGAGGATTCGGTTCCGTCGTTCGGCCGCCGTCCTGACCGGTCGATCCACTTCCCGTCTGGCGACGAGTTCGGTGTTCTCGTAGATCACAGTCAGCGCCTCCGCGATCTCCCTGATATCGGCATCTTGTGAGACCTCGACCAGACAGGTTCCGACCCCGCCCTCGACAGAGACATCCCGGATCGTCGCGCCGTGGTTCGTGAGCGTCCGGATCCCAGACTGCGACAGCCGCATCTCGATCGTACAGCCCTCCTCACCGTCGTGGATGAGCCGACACTCTTCGACCGAGTCGTGGGCCGCCGCCTCCTCGAGCACCGTCTCGCCGTCCAGCCCGTCGATCGTCACGTACTGGAACGTGCGTCCGCCGGCGGTCGTGCCGGCCCACTCGAGCGCGCAAGTACAGCCGTACTTCGTCGAGAGGTCAAACGAGAACGTGTCGCCGCCGTCGATTCGGAACTCGAGTTCGACGACGGAGTCGGCGAAGAGTAGCTGACGGTTCTTGACTGCCATGATCGTAAAGCCGATCGTCTCGCCGAGCAGTCTGAACCCGGCCCGCTCGCGCTCGCTGAAGGCGTCGTCGCGACTCGCGAGCACGGTAAGCACGCCGTAGGTCGCGTCTTCGTGCGTGATGGGGACGGCGATCGCAGACCTGACGTCGTCCTCACGGGCCGCCGCCCGCAATTCGTCGGGAATCGACTCGTCCTCGAGAATGCGGTTCGTCGTCCGTAACTCGCCGGTTTGTGCCGCCTTCGCGACCGGGTTATCGTGATCGTCACCGGGATACTCGCGAATGCGCTCGAGGACGGTCTCCGCCTCGCCCGCGCCGGTCCGGTAGGACAGTCGCCCGTCCCCGGTCCGTTCGGCGATCCACGAGCCGCAGTACAGCTCCGAGTCGACGAGTTGCTCGCAGACCTCGCGTTCGATGGCGTCTCTGGCCGGGGCCTCGACCAGCGTCTCGATAACTCGTCGGACGACTGCGTTGATCCGGTTGAGCGTCTCGAGTTGGTCCTGTCGCGAGCGGAGTTGCCGCTCGCGCTCGACGCGTTCGGTGATATCCCGCGCCAGCCAGACGACGGCGTGCCGGCCCTGAACCCGTTCGTCGATCGGGACGACGCGAGCCTCGAACTGTCGGCGGCCGTCGGTCGTGTCCGCCTCGTACTCGACCGACTGGACGTCGTCGGTTCGGATCGCCCGATCGACACACTCCTGTAACTTCGCGGCGACCGCGTCGGGGAACGCGTCATCGAGTGTGGTTCCGACGAGGTCGTCCGCCGGCATCGAGTACAGATCCGCGGATTCGGACCGAACCTTCGCCTCGAGATACGTGCCGTTCTCGCCGATGACGAAGGCTTCGTCGGGCAGTTCGTTCGCGAGGATGTGATGGTATCGGTCGTCGCTGCCGTCCGCTGGAACCGAGGTGGAAGATCGGACCGTCGAGACGATCCGATCGATCGGGTCCTCGTCGCGCGTCGTCGGCACGTACTCGGTCGCGTCGGCCCGGAACGCGACCGTGGCGAGTCGTTCGGTGCCCTCGCGTGGCACAACGATCGTCGGCACGCCAGCCAGGCTGGCGTGGACTCGCCGGAGCACGGTTTCTATCTCGCCGGGACAGTCGAGTTCGATGACGACGGCACTCGGCGTAATCGATGCCGGCTCGTCGTCGCGTCGCTCCATCGCCGACTCGAGATCCGCGCTCGCGGGCACCGTTCGAACGTCGTTCTCGGTGGCCCGCTCGAGGCGGGGCCGAAGACGGCTCTCCTGGCCCCGCGCGTCAGTTACGATGATGATCGGTCTCGTTCGATGTGCAGCGTTCATCCGTGTATCCCCGTCCGCAACCTGATCGGTCCGTTTCCGCACTCCTTTATCCCCCAACTACGCTGTGAAATAAAAATCTGCTGGTCGTCGTTCGACCGGCAGACACCTCACGGCCGGTGATCGATGCACCGTATCCCAGCGCGCCGACACGGTGGGTCTCGGGTGTGTCAGGCTGGCAGGAGTCCCCGAGCTGTGAGACACAGGAGTCCGTCTCACAGCTCGTCCGCCGCTTTCAGTTCCGCGATCAGGTCGTCGACGAGGGAGTCGACGTCCTCGTAGGGGAATTCCCCGCCGTCAGTTGTGGCGTTGAGCTCCATCGCGGTCATCGAGAAGTCGCCGCACTCGAACCTCGTCCCTGGCCCGTCGGGCAGCGCCGGCACGAGTTCCATCGGACCCGAAACCGGATAGTCGGCGTTCTCGAACGCGTCGATCAGCTGTTCGCGGAGTTCGGCTTCGTCTGTCATGAGATTGTGTTTCCGCGCGGACACCAATAACTCTACAGGGAGCCCGTCGACCGGTCGGCGATCGCGATTCGCGATCAGACCCGGTCACGGACGGCCACTCACCGGACGCAAGCGACTAGAGCCGTCGCATGAACTCGGGGAGGATCCCCCGCTCACTCGAGTCGGTCGCCGCGGCCGGCTCGGCACCGGGCGAGTCTATCTCTGCGTCGCCGGTGTCCTGGAACGAGTTGGGATCCCCATCACCGGCGCTCCCTGAGCCGGCCGACGTGCCGTCGGGTTCGGCTGGGGTCCCGCCGTTTGTTCCCGCCGTGGCTGTTCCGTTCGATGCGTCGGACTCGGCGTCGATGGTCGCCTGGAACTCGGCTTCGGATTCGGGACCGAAGTAGTAGGGGTCGGCGGGAAGCGAGCCCCGGAGGCGGACGTTCGCGTAGCCGGCCAGCGCCAGCGCGGGAACGAACAGCGGCTCGATCCCGAACAACGTCGGTCCGGCGGTCAGGATGACGAGAAAGACCGACAGCGGCGAGTAGAGGAAAAAGGCGACGACCCGGAAGGCGTCACCGACGTAGCCGTCGACGACGTACGCGTAGAGTCCGTACGCACCGACCAGCAGGCCGACGTCGGCGTAGAGCCCGACAAGCAGTCCGACGTCACCCGCGACGAATCCGTGGATGTGGACTGCGATCGCACCCGTAAGTACCGTCGTTCTGTTGACGTAGGTCTCGTCGAGCGCCATCCCGAACACGAGCACCGAGAGCTGGATCAGCGGGGCCGCAATCCACCACGGGAGGGAACTGAAGAGAACGCCATAAGACACGATTACACCCACTCGTCCGAGTGGAGTCGGCCCCGTACCTTTAACGTTCGTTCCGTTTCGAGACTCGATACGAGCCCCGACGGTCGGCGGGTACGACGATCGACTGACTGGTACGACGACGACCGACTGGTACGACGACCGACGGGCTCGAGTACGTGTCTGCGTGCGTCGGCGCTCGAGCCGTCGCTCGTCACGAGACGCCGCCGTTCGACGGACGCTCGTCACGGTCAGACGCCGCTCGATGGACGGTCGAAACAGTAATTAATCAGCGGCGAACAGTATGACGATATGGCAAAAGATACCGTCAGATATCCCGACGACGTGGTCACGGAGATTGACGCGCTCGTCGACGACGGTATGTTCGAGAGCAAGTCGGAGTTCTATCGGTTCTCCGCGGAGTACGTCCTCACCCTGATCGATTCGGACCACGATATCAAGACGTTCAACTTCGACGAGATCAAGTCCGAACTCGACATCAGCGACCGCGACCACGCCAAAGCGCTGGGCGCCGACGGCGGGACCTTCTTCCTCGACGCCGTGATAAACGTCCGAAAACACGGTCTGCGCGGCAACTACGAGGCCGCCGAACGCTTCATCGACACCCACTACGACGAGACCGACCAGGAGTGTATCATCCTCGAGGAACTGCTCGGGACCTACCGCGACGGGTCGTCGTAGCCGCTGCCGTTCCGTTTTCGCTATTCGAGTCGCTCAAACGGTTCGCCCAGGGCCGCTAGCTCGACGTGATCACGAACCAGCCGCGCCGCCCGGTCGGCGGGCGTCTCGCCGGGTTCTTCCCCCGCCCCTGGCGAGTCCGTGGCGTCACGGTCGACCCCCGCACTCGCCGCGATGGTGTCGAGAAACGCCGTTCGGACCGACGCGTTGTCGAACAGGCCGTGCAGGTAGGTTCCCAGCACCCGCCCCCTGGCCGCACTCGAGTCCCCGAGCGGTCGGCTCACGTCCTCGAGCGCGCGGGTCCGACCGGCGTGAATCTCGTAGCCCGACGCGGGACCCGTGGCACCCTCGAGCAGCGGCGATGCGTCCCCGTCGACGGGAACCGTCGTCTGCTCGAGGCGCTTGTCGCCCTCGAAACGAGTCTCGACCGGTAACAGGCCCAGTCCCTCGACGACGTCGGCCTCGCCGGTCCCCTCGAGCGCGGCGTTGGTGATCCGCTCGCCGAGCAGCTGATAGCCGCCGCAGACGCCGACGATCGGTCCCTCGAAGGCTGCGAGTGCGTCGGCGAAGCCGGCGTCGTGGAGTGCAAGCAGGTCGTCGACCGTGTTCTTCGTACCCGGGAGGACGACCGCGTCGGCGTCGACGCCCTCGAGTGGATCGGCTGTATCGCCGTCGACCGGCACGTAAACTACCGAGACACCGGGTTCGGCCGCCAGCGCCTCGAGATCGGTCGCGTTCGAGATTCGGGGCAGTCGGGGGACGGCGATCCGAATCCGGCGCTCTGCGGGAACACCGTCGTCGTCGCCGACGACGCCCCGTTCTTCGCTCCCGGGGAGTCCAACGCTGTCCTCCTCGGGGAGGCCGGGATCGTCGTAGGGCAGGACGCCGAGAATCGGGACGCCGGTCTTCGACTCGATCTCCTCGATTCCGGGCTCGAGCAGTGACGGATCGCCCCGGAATTTGGTGATGAGCGCGCCGACGATGCGCTCGCGGAGGGCGTCGGGAACGAGTTCGATCGTCCCGTAGAGGCTGGCGAAGGCTCCGCCGCGTTCGATGTCGACCAGCAGAAGGATGTCGGCGTCGGCGAACCGAGCCGTTTCGACGTTCGCGAGATCTCGATCGTGCAGGTTGATCTCGCCGATACTGCCCGCGCCCTCGGCGACGATCACGTCGTTGTCGGCCGCGAGTCTGCGATACGATTCCTCGGCCGCCTCGCGCGCCCGCTCCCAGTACTCATCGTAGTACGTGCCGGCGGGCACGTGCTCGTGGGCCTCGCCCTGCACCACCAGCTGGCTCTCGCCGTCGCCGCGGGGCTTGAGGAGCACCGGGTTGCAGTCCGTGGTCGGGGTCGTGCGGGCCGCTCGAGCCTGGACGAACTGGGAGACGCCGATTTCGCCCCACTGGCCATTGGAATCGTCACCTGCTTCGATGCTCTGCTGGCCGTCCGCGTCCGGCCGAACGACGACTCGAGCGTTGTTGCTCATGTTCTGGCCTTTGAACGGCGCGACGTCGATTCCGCGATCGGCGAGCAGCCTGCAGAGGCCGGCGGCCACCGTCGACTTGCCGACGTGGCTCGCGGTTCCGGCGACGAGGAGGGTTCTGGTCATCCGCGTTGGGCGGTACTCAGGGAGCCGGTAATTTCGTCCTGTCGATTCATGGTGGACGACGAGCGGTTGGCCAGCGTCCGGGTCTGACGGGTCGGTTTCGAGCAGCCGCTGAGCGATTTTAGTCATCTTCGACCGAGCGAAGCGGTCGCAGTCTGCTCGTCGTCTCGGTTTCTTTCGATTGACACTCCCTCGAGAACGCCGTCTACGCGGGAGACTGTGGCTCAGTCGCGAGTACGTCGTCGGTAGGCGTACAGGAGACCAGCAAGACAGACGAGTGCGCCGATCACGAGACCGATCTCGGGCGTCAAGCCGCCATCCTCGTTCGAATCTTCACCGGAAGCGGGCGTCGATTCGGGTTCCTGATCCGGTTCGACGGTTACCGCTCCGATGACCGACCCGTCGACAGCTATGTCGTAGGTCCCCGGCGCGTCGAACGCGACCGGGAGCGTGGCCGTCGTCTCACCGAACGCCTCGACGTCGAGTGGCCCCGCTGCGACGGGGTCGCCGTTGGCCAGGACGACTGCATCGTACGTCCCGTCGACACCGCCGTCGTTTGCGACCGACAGCCGTACGTCGACGTGCTCGCCCGGGGTAGCAGTCGATGACGAGACCGTCTCGTCTCGCACGTCGAAGACGGGAACGGTCGAGCCAATCGCGAACACGGACAGGCCGGGCGATGTCGACTCGAAGACGAAGTGACTCGAGGTCTCGTCGACGGGCGTCGCGTCGAGATAGCGCCACCGCGTCCCCTCGTCGCGGTACAGTGCGACGGTATCGGGATCGAGACCGCTGGTTTCGAGGTGACGCTTCTGTACCCGGTATTGGAAGGTCACGTCCTCGATGTCGTCGTCGCTAACGGAGTGGTCGACGACGACGTACCCCGCCGGAGTCGCGCCGGTGTCACGCCGAAACGTCTCCTCGCGAGCGCTCGATTCCGAGCGCTCGTAGGTTGTGACGTTCAGCGTGAAGTCCTCGCTGTTGGTTACGTTCACGGCGAGTTGGGAGACCGAGACGTTATTCGTAGGGGAGTGCTCTCCGTCGGCTTGATCGCCGTTGGTGGCGTTCCCGGAGTCATCGAAGACGAGGACGACCGGGACTCCGGCCTCGGTGTTCGTCACCGAAACGTTCGATGAGACGTTACCGCCGCGTTCCCCGGTTTCCACGACGACGGTCGTCTCCCGGTCGGTGGAAGTGTCGGTCGGTGGCGAGGGGTCCGGCTCCTGAGGGCGCGAGCGAACGGTCAGGGTACGGACAGCCGTCCCTCGGTTCCCCGCCGCATCGGTCGCGTTCATCGTGACGACAAACGTCCCGGCTGTCCCGAAGGTGTGACTCGTCGTCGCGCCGGTCGTGCTCGTCCCGTCGCCGAACGCCCACTCGTAGTCGACGATCCCGCTGTTGTCGATCGAATCGGTAGCGTCGAAATCAACCGTCGTACCGACCCACACGGTGGAGGCGTTTCCGAGGACCGCCGTTGGTGGTGTCGTATCGGTGACCGTCACCAGGTGCGACGCAGTCTGCTGATTGCCCGCCGCGTCGGTCACGGTCAGCGAGACGGTGTAGGACCCAGGATCGCCGAAGGTGTGGGTTGCCGTTGTACCGGTTGCGTTCGTCCCGTCGCCGAACGCCCACTCGTAGGCGACGAGTTCCCCGGTATCCGTCGAATTCGTCCCGTCGAACGCGATGACGGTGTCCTCGTCTACTGTTCGATTCGAACCGCCGTCCGCGACGGGCGACGTGACGTCGACGGTGACGTTCGTTATCGCTGAGAGTGGCCCACTGTTGCCGGCGGCGTCGGTCGCCGTTGCCGTCAACGCGTGCGTCGTTTCGGAAAGCGCCGAATCCGGTGTGAACGACCACGCACCGCCCGCATCAGCGTTCGTCGTTCCGATCGTTCCAACCTGATCGGATCTGATCGTGACTGTCGCGTTCGCTTCTGTCGTGCCCGTCACCGTCGGCTTCTCCTCGTTCGTCACGTTGTCCGCGTCTGAGCCGCCCGTATCGCTTCCGGCGGTGAGATCGGGAGCGGATGGCGTCCCGGGAGCCGAGGTATCGATCACAACGTCGAGACCGTCCGATTCCGGGCCGGTGTTGCCGGCGTCGTCGGTCGCCGTCGCCGTCAGCGTGTGGGTCGCTTCCGAGAGCGCTGCACTCGGCGTGAACGACCACGCACCGCCTGCATCGGCGGTCGTCGTTCCAAGCGTCCCGTCACCGTCCGAGCGGATCGTGATAATCGCGTTCGCTTCTGCGGTGCCAGTCACCGTCGGTTTCGTCTCGCTCGTCACGTCGTCCGTGCTCGAGCGGCCGGTGTCGCTCCCAGCGGAGAGACCCGGCGTCGACGGAGCGGCCGGGGGAACCGTATCCACGGTCACGCTGTCGGACTCGCTGTTCGCGCCGTCCGCACCGTCCCCGTCTGCCGCCGTGAGGATCGTCACGATGTACTCGCCGTCGCTGTGTCCGGGGTGCGTCGCGGTGTAGCTGTAGCTTCCCCCGTCGCTGCTTTCGGTGAAATCCCCCTCCTCGAGCGTCGCGGTTTCGGCTCCGCTAACCGAGACGGAGATGTTCGAAAGGAGCGTATCGGAGTCGAAGGTGACCTGCACGTCCTGCCCGGATGGGTTGGTCGCGGTCACGTTCGAAATCGTCGGCGCGGGCTGCTCGAGCGCGTAGAAGTGGCTGCCAGAACCGTAGTAGAGGTAGCCGTTCCAGGCGAGCGGCGTCGGGTAGAGATTCGCTGTCGGCGAGTCGTAGTACCAGCGTTCGGTGCCGTCGGTCGCGTTAAAGGCGTAGACCGTTCCGTTACCGAAGTCGGAGAGATAGAGGGTGTCACCGGCGACGACCGGCGCTCCCCGGAAGCCATTCCTCGTAACGCTCCAGATTTTGGTACCGTCCGCGGCGTTCAGTGCGACGAGATCGCCGCCGCGACTGCCCGCGTAGACGACGCCGTCCGCGTATACCGGAC
Organism: Natrinema sp. H-ect4; assembly: GCF_041894845.1. Taxonomy (NCBI): domain Archaea; kingdom Methanobacteriati; phylum Methanobacteriota; class Halobacteria; order Halobacteriales; family Natrialbaceae; genus Natrinema; species Natrinema sp. H-ect4. The sequence continues at coordinate 67,079 of NZ_JBHDYC010000010.1, read as the reverse complement.
TGGCGTCGAGGTCCCCGGCCACGGTGTAATTCCAGCGTTTCGTCCCGTCCGTGGCGTTGATCGCGTACAGTTGCCCGTCGCCCGCCGTTTCCCCGTGGCTGCTGTCACTGCCGATGAAAACGGTGTCGTTAGCGACAGTGGCGTCCGATTGAATTGCGTCGATGGCGGTGTAGTTCCAGATCTTCTCTCCCGTGGTCGCGTTCAGCGCGGTGACGTTGTCGTCGTTCGCTCCAAAATAGACCACGCCGTCTACGACGGCGGGATTCGATTCTACCAGAACCGGCTGGTACAGCGTGTAGTGCCAGAGTTCCTGACCGGTAGTCGCGTTCAGTGCGGTCATATTCCCGTCGTTACTGCCGAAGTAGACGACGCCGTCCACGACCGTCGGGGCCGATCGGACGTCCGTCTGCGTCGAGTAATTCCACTGTTCGGTCCCGTCGGTCGCATCGATCGCGTGAAGCTTGTAATCGTTCGTCCCGAGATAGAGGACGCCGTTTGCGTACGCGGGCGTGGTCCACGTCGAGCCCGAGCCGCCACCGGGCGTCGCGTTCCACTTTTCTGCGCCCGTTTCGGGATCGAGCGCGTAGAGCTTCCCGCCGTCGTGGAACGCCGTGTATAGCGTGTCACCGACGATGGTCGGTTGCATCACCTGTGGCATGCCGTCCGAGATATTCCACGCTTCGACCGGCGTCGTGGAGGGACCCGTCTGATTCGGATAGTAGCCGCGATTCGCCGGGCCGCCGTGGAATTTCGCGTTCGCCTCGTCGACGGTCACCGTTTGACTCGCGAGGCCGCCGACCGAGACATCGCGGGCACCGGTTTGCCAGAGCGTTTTGGTAAACGACACGGTCGTCGTTTCGCTTGCGGTCAGCTGCCCCGTTTCGTAAACGACGACATCCCCGTCGACGACCAGTGTTGCGTTGTAGTCCTGTTGTGAACCGCCCGTGTTCGTAACGGTGACGGTCGCAGTCACGGCGCTGCCGGTGTACATCGTCCCCGGCGTGATCGACGCGTCACTGTAGACGATATCCGGTCCGTTCGTGGTCGATGCGGCGACTGCCGAAAACACCCCGAAAAATCCCACCATCGACGTCATAACGAGCAGCAGAGCGAGCGTTATGGCGCACATATTGTTTTTACAGACTTTCATTTTCCCCTTACTACCGATAGCTGCGAATAGCACAGCCATATACGCTCCGAAAGATGTTTTATATTTTTTATTATGCGGTGAATCAGCTAGACCGGTGTCGGTCACAGCGGTTCGGCACCGGGTAGGATTACAACGGACACCCGAGCGGTGACGGATCCGAGCCTGGAGAGTCGCCCCTAGAATGTCAGATGATCTATTCCATCCGATATCGCGCGTCCCAGCGCGGTCCGGCGCGACTCGAGAGCACGACCCCGACGATCCCCAATCCGATCCCGGCCAGCGTGAGGACGGCGGCGAGTTCCAGTGACGGCGGGACGACGACGAACCCGGCGACCAGCGTCGGGACGAGCGCGACGGCGACGCCGACGGTAAACGTCATGAACCGGACGGCATCGAAGAGAAACTCGTTAGGATCGAAGCCGGCGATGTAGACCGTCAGGCCGTAGTAGTACAGCGCGTAGCCGGCCAGCAAGACGGCCCCGACGACGGCGTCGACGAGCGTCGCGTCGAACCAGATGACGGCTGCGAGGTAGGGCATCGCGACCGTCGGCGCGCCGACCAGGACGAACGCGATCCGCTTCGCCCGGAAGACGTCCGCGATCGAGACGGGGTAGGTGAGGTAGTCCTCGAGCGAGTCGAACTGCGTCAGCCAGTTGTAAGTCGTAAAGGCCGAGAGCCCGAGGACGCCGCCGAAGAAGATCCCCGGCGCTGGCGCGATGCCGGTGATCGAGTCGACGACGCCGACGAGCGTGGCCACCAGTGCGAGCAGAATGCTCGCCGAGACGAACGGCTTCCAGACGCCGCCGGAGGAGCGCGCGAGGTCGAGCAGCGTTTTCGTCACTAGCGGCGCGTCGTCGATGGGAAGTACGTCACTGAGTCGTGCGAAGCGATCGGTCGCGGTCCGCGAGGGCCGACCGTAGGTCGGGTCGTAGATCGCGAGCGCCCCTGTCGCGACGATGAGGGTCCCGACGGCCAGCCCGCCCGCGGTGATCGCGGATCCGCGCATCGGAACGAAAACGGACTGAACGAAACTGAGCCCGCCCATCGCCCAGCCGCCGAGGACGGCGAGACCGATCGCCACCCCGATGGCCCACGTCGGCGCGCCCCGGGTTCGGACGGCGATTAGCGCGACGGTGACGGCCATTCCGACGGCGAAGACGAGGAAGAGCGAGAGCCAGAACAGCCCGACGTCGAACGGGGTCGCGGCCGACAGTCCGTCCAGGGCCGCGCTCCCCAACGCCATCGGCAGGACGAACGCGACGCCGTAGAACAGCGCGTCCTTCAGAAGGAACGCGCCCAGCAACCGCCGCCGCGAGAGCGGCAGCGTCGTCGACGAGGAGAGCAGTAAGGAGAGCCGCCCGAAGACGTTCTCGAGCATGTCGGAGCCGGCGAAGCCGGCGGTGCCGCTGTAGAGTCCGAAGGCGAGGGCGAGGACGTGAAGACCGCTCACGATCGTCCCCGGCGCGGTGCCCGTCTCGACGAGGGCGACCGTCGCACCCACGGTGAGCAGCGCGATCACGAACGGGAAGAGCGCGAAGCGCCAGCCGCCGAACAGCTGGGTGTGCATGCGCCACTCCTCGCGGAAGAGTATCGCGAGCAGCCGTCGGAACGAGAGCCCCGAATTGACGTAATTCGAACCACCTCGAGCCGCGGGCTCGGTTCCAGTTCCGGTTCCGGTTTCGGTCCCACTCATGCGTCCGGCCCGTCCATCCGCTCGAGCGTCGGCACGTCCCGTGCGTCGGCCCCGTTGACGCGGTCGAGGAAGAGCTCGAGCAGCGATTCGTCGCCCGCGTCGCCGTCGGTGATCGTCCGTTCCGTGACGAGTTGGCCATCGGCGACGATGCCGACGCGGGTGCAGATGTCCTCGGCGACGTCGATGTTGTGCGTCGAGACGAAGACGGCGTTGTCGCCAGCCGCGTAGGAGACGAGGAATCGCTTGACCTGCTCCTGGACGAGCGGGTCGAGGTTCGCCAGCGGCTCGTCGATGAAGACCACGTCCGGCTCGTGGACGAACGCCTGCGCGATCATCACCTTCTGTTGTTGCCCGCGGGAGAGATCGGTGTGCAGCGTGTCGAGCTTGCTTTCGAATCCGAGTCGTTCGGCCCACGCCGCGGTCTGATCGGCGACTCGCTCCGGGCGGAGATCGCGGACCTCGCCGACGAACTCGAGATACTCACGCGGCGTGAGAAAGCTCGGCGGCGACCCCTGTTCCGGGAGGATGCCGACCCGCCGGCGCGTCTCGATCGGCTCCGTCGTGGGATCGGTCTCGAGGACGCCCACCGTTCCTGCGTCCGGTCGAATCTGTCCCGTCAGCGTCCGGATCGTCGTCGTCTTGCCGGCACCGTTCGGCCCGAGAAAGCCGTATAGCTCCCCCCGTTCGACGGTGAACTCCATCCCGGAAACCGCCTCGACCGATCCGTAGGACTTCCGCAGCCCGTTGACGCGAATTGCAGCCATTGAACGACGAACTATTCTCACGAATTGATAATAACAATGCTGGTAGCGGAACCGACGAGTTGTTGATTCGACCGTCGCTTGGGCGGCATCTCGATTCGAACGCGGCTCGCTCGAGAGTTCGATCCGAACGCGGGTCGCGGACGAGCCTCTCGAGGTCGAACGCAACGCCGTCCGCTGTCCGCAATCTTCAACGGTCGGCCGGTCGAACCCTCGCGTATGATCACAGGCGAGCGAATGGCCGCCGTCGACGCGAACGCCGCGGCGCTCGGCGTGTCGCGAAAGCAGCTGATGGAGTCGAGCGGACACGCCGTCGCTCGGGCGGTTCGGGACGTTGCGGAGCCGGGTGCTCGAGTCGTCGTCGTCGCCGGCCGCGGGAACAACGGTGGGGACGCGTTCGTCGCAGCTCGATTCCTGGACGGTCCCGAACGTCGTTCGGGATCAGACCGGGACGCATCGCGTTCCGGGCGTGAGTACGACGTGACGACGCTGCTGCTCGGCCGCGCGGCGCTGATCGGCACCGACATCGCTCGCGAGAACTGGGACGCCCTGCAGCGGTCCGATTACGAGACGCGAGAAGTAACCGACTCGAGCGAGTTCGAATCCCACTCGAGCTCGTTCGATCTCGACGAGGCGGACGTGATCGTCGACGCGATGCTGGGAACGGGAATCAGCGGCGACCTTCGGGAACCGGCTGCGAGCGCGGCGGCAACGATCAACGAGGCCGACGCGACCGTCGTCGCCGTCGACGTGCCCTCCGGGTTCGACGCCGACGGAGGCGACCACGCGGACAATGCCGTGGCGGCCGATCGCGTGGTCACCTTCCACGACGCGAAACCGGGGGTGGACGAACTCGACGCAGAGGTCACCGTCGCGGATATCGGCATTCCGACCGCGGCGGAGCGGTTCGTCGGCCCCGGGGACATCGATCTCGCACGGCCCGACGGTCGCGCGGGCCGACCGTACATTATCGGCGGCGGTCCCTACACTGGCGCGCCGGCGCTCGCGGCACAGGCTGCGCTTCGGGCCAGCGCCGAACTCTCCTTCGTCGCTGCGCCCGAGTCCGTCGCCGGCGAGATTCAGGGGTATAGCGAGGATCTCATCGTCCAGCCGTACGAGAGCGACGTTCTCACGCCCGAACGGGCCGAGGACCTCCTCGAGACGGCCCAACAGTACGACAACGTGGTCGTGCTGGGCCCGGGGCTCGGCACCGCCGACGAGACCCTCGAGGCGGCCCGGCAGTTCCTCGAGTCGTACACCGGTCGCGTCGTCGTCGACGCGGACGCGCTCGCGGTCGTCCCCGACCTCGAGACCGACGCCACGTTGGTCTGTACGCCCAACAGACGGGAACTCGCAAGAATGGGTGGACCGGACGTCGACGACCTGGCCGACGTGGCCGACGAGATCGAAGCGTTCGCGGCCGAGTTGGGTCACGTCGTGCTCGCCAAAGGGGCGACGGACGTCATCACCGACGGCGAGCGAACGCGGCTCAGCCGCTCGGGAACCGCGGGGATGAAAGTCGGCGGCACCGGCGACACGCTCGCCGGAATCGTCGCGGCGCTGCTGGAACACGCCGAGCCGCTCGACGCCGCCGCAGCGGGGGCCCACGTCAACGGCCTCGCGGGCGAACGACTGGCGGAAACCCAGGCCTTCGGTTTTCTCGCCTCTGAACTGCTCGAGGAAATTCCCACGGCCCTGTGGGGTGGTGCGGATGAGTGAAACCCCCGACGAGCGGCCGACGACGGAGGGGGCCGCGGACGCCGACGACCTCACCCACACCACCGACGAGGGCGACGTCCAGATGGTCGACGTCGGCGACAAACCCGACAGCGAGCGACGCGCGGTCGCCGTCGGCGAGATCCGCCTGCAGCCGTCGACGGTCGAGGCCATCCGAGCGGACGGGATTGGCAAGGGAGACGTCCTCGCGACCGCCCGCGTCGGCGCGATCCAGGCCGTCAAACATACGTGGGAGACGATCCCGATGTGTCACCAGATCCCGATCACGAACGTCGACACCGACTTCTCGCTCGCCGAGGATCGGATCGAACTCCGCGTCGCCGTCGAGACCACCGGGAAGACAGGCTGCGAGATGGAGGCCCTCGAGGGCGTCACGACCGGCCTCAACGTTGTCTGGGACATGGTGAAAGCCGTCGAGAAGGACGAAGACGGGCAGTACCCCGACACCGGAATCGAAAACGTGCGCGTGCTCGCGAAGGAGAAGGAGCAAGCGTAGTGGGGAGTAAGTAGTGACTGCCGAAATGACACTGACGACACCGCTGTGTAACCTGCTCGAGGTTGAGTACCATGGGAGAGGGGGATGAGTATCTCGAGGTGATTATCGAAGCCAGGGACAATACCATCGCCACGCAAGGTAGCCTCTCACTCCTCCACGTGTCACCTACCCGACCCTACACGCCTTCAGTGTGTTGAGGGGAGAGCGTTAATTCGAATCGTCGTCGTTGGACCTGTCACGCACTTCAATTATCTCCGCCGCTACGTCTTTCACGTGCTGCTGGTGGGCAGCCGAAGTCCGGACGCTTTTGGCCGCATCGAGTTGGTCATTGACGACCGCGTTCTGTTGTGGCCCCCACGTTTCTGGCGGCTCGGATTCGATGTATTCGACCCAGCGCTTGATGCCTTCAATGCGTTGCTCACGGTTCCGTTCGTGCTTCGCGTCGAGGTGCTCACGCGCGTTTGAGTCGCTCATATTCGGTTTCAACGTCGAGCCGCGTTACCCACTCTTCGAGGCGAGGGACACTAAGACTTTCCTCGAAGAGCGTGTGAAGTACCCCGCGCACGGTGGCGCGGGGCGTCCGTGTTTACTCTGGCACTGCTGAGGCAACGGATTTTAATTCCTCTCGCGCTTCCATCTCTGGTTGCGCCGACGTTCCGTGTCGGTCAACACCCGAACTCAAAATGAGTCCGTGAGAGTCGGGGCCTCCACCAGCCCCCGATGCGTCCATCTCACCTTCTTCACTCGTGGAAGGGTTTCGAGAGACGGCACATTCTCATTCTGTTCATCAAACCAATTCTGCACGACGCACACCGCCGCCTTCCTATCAGAATGGTCTTGGAACTCACACTGACGGCACTTGAATCGCTTCTTATGGCGATTCGCTCGTACCGTATGCTGGCACTCCGTTCTCGGGCATCGCTGACTCGTGTATTCAGGGTCAACCTCATCGCTGGGAATCCCATCCCACGCAGCCTTGTAGGAGACCATCTCTTGGAGTGCTGCAAATGGCAGCGAGTGTAGGCGACGGTTCATCCGCGTTCCGTAGTCAATGGAGTCTCGCATGTCTTTGAGGTTTTCAAAGACAATAAGCGGGTTCGAAAACTGCGAGACCCATTCGACTACTTTCCGCGATACTTTGTGCAGGCAGTCGTGAACGTAGTCGCGTTCTTCAGTCTGTACGACTGTCTCAAATGCGGTCTGCTTGGCTTTCTGCATCCGCTTGCGCTTGGTGAAGAACTCGTGGCGTTGTTCTTTGACTGATGGATACTCAAACACCACGGAGTCTTTCACCGAACTGCTCCGACTCATCGCAATGAGAGCGATGCAGTCCTCGTTTACATCCACGCCGATAATCGTGTCTGCATCGACCTTGCTGGCGACTTGATGATTCTCGTGCGTGACGGTGACGTGGAGTCGCCACTCACTGTGTTTGTGAACGACTTCAGCGGTACCAACCCGCCACTCCTCGTCGTTGAAGGCAGTCCGTAGACGATCGAAGTGGTCAGGGCTGCCACAGAGTTTGCCTTTGACGTGCGTTCCTCTCGTGGCAGTGACACGGAATCGAACCGTACCGTCGTCTTCGAAGAATAGGCGGTAGCCTTCCTCGTGGTTCATCACCACCGGGTACGACTCGTCAATGTATGGATAGGGTCGGCCCCACCCGTCATCTTTGTTGTCATGATAGGTTTCAATTTCACCGAGTGCTTTGTCAACGATGAGCATCGTGTTCAGATAAGCTGATTCCATGCGAAGGCGAACGATCTGAGCCACTGATCAGCAGTGTCTGCGTGAGCGTTACTAAAGCAGTTTGAGAAGGATGAGGTTCGGCGTTTTATCTCACGAAAGACACGTTCGATACTGTTCCGATTTCCATGTCGTTCGTATCTGAAATCGAGGCCATGTCGTTGACAAGCGTAGTTCAGTGATTTATCGCCATCGACAAGAAACACGGCGTCATCGACGTCGTGTTTCTCACGTAATTCCGTGAAGAACGTACTGGCTATGACCTTGGTTCTAGTCGGCTCAAGCTTTGTATGCAGTAATTCATTTGACTCTGGATCGACAGCGGCGTACAGCCAATACTGTTCATCGCCGAGCCGGATCACCGTCTCGTCAACCGCAACGTGATCCGGACTTCGACAGGGATCGGGCTGTAAATCTGCCTTGTGAACCCAATTATGAACCGTCGATCGAGCCCGTTCAACACCAAATATCTCGAGAACTCGAACAGTATTCGAAAGCGAGAGTCCAGCAAGATGGAGTTGAATACTGAGCTTCATCAACAGCCGCGGTGTTGCTTCTCGCTCCACAAAATCCAAGTCGAACTGGCCGATACTAGGACTGAGGCGTGCGTTTTCGGGCATGAATCACTTTGAAAACGCCACGCCTCACTCCTTCAGCCTTATCTGAACAGCACCACGATGAGTTGGCTGGTGTTTTTGACGTGGTTGGCGTTGTCAACAACGGTTGATTTAATGTCGCCCCAATCCCAGCCATGTCGGTCGAGACGGTTGGCTTCGTTGCAGATGCGTCGGGCTTCGAGACAGCCGGTTTGCAAGTCGTCGCCACTCCCTGTCTGGATGTCTAGTCCGAACGACAAAGTGTGGGTGAGTTCAGACGACTGCACTATGTTCCAGTATGGTTTGACACTTGTTAACTGTTGTGTTTGACGTGCTTCACCAATGGGCACGGTGGCCCGTGGTACTCGCGCTGCTATTTTTCATAGAGATATTTTCGATAACTGTTACTGCTACTACTTCTATTATTTTTATATTTATCCCAACTCCCTCGCTTGCCCTTTTGCACGTACTTATCAACAACAGTACCATAGTAGAGAATACGATATGGATGGGGGTACTTCGGAGCGGGGATCGAATCGATTACTGCTCGGACCACTGCCGGACGAGGGGGAGATTCCCTCGTATCTCGAGCGCGTGCGACCGTCCGACCGGGCCGCACCGAAAGTAGTTATTTCGACTCGTCATCCGCCGTCGGCGATTCTCGATTGCCGACAGACCAGCGACTCCTGCTCCTCGCGGATAGACATTATTTCAGTCAGTGGTATGAATCACGGTTCACCGGTAGATCCTGACGTGACTGAGAGACATACTGGACAGCTGAGTGCGGTCAATCGGAGCGACTTGACTGGTCTCGGAACCGAGATCAGTGAATTGCTCTCACGACGCGACCACGACGCTCCGGTGGAACTCTGGTTCGATTCGGTAACGTCGTTGATCCCCGCCATCGACTTCGAACGGGTATTCAGGTTTCTCCACATCCTCACCGCTCGCGTCGAGCGCTTACGTGCCACCGCGTTCTACCTCGTCGATCCGGCGGCCCATGATCCACAGACCGTGACGAGCCTCACGTACCTGTTCGACACCGTTCTCGAAATGGACTAGTGCGGGCCTGAATCGAACGGGGGCAGTTATCTCCTCCTCTAGTAGCCACTGAAACGATTTACACACTGATCGAAACGCCGTCATGCGATCAGATATGAATTGACTTTCAGTGGCTACTATAGTTTGGAACAACGGAAGAGAGAATCCGTCCGTACTGTATTCGATCGCCGACCCGCTCGAGCACCCGTCAGTAAACAGCCTCGGGCGCGGGGCGCTGTTTCGTTAAGCGTGAAAAGTGAGGCGGCACGATTTTGTGGTGCCTATGCCAAAAATCGACCGCCTCAGCGGGTGTAGCGACTGGACCGATTTGAGTTTTGTGGAGCGAGAGCGGACACCGCGCCAGTTGATGGAACTTGGTATTCGACTCCACCTTGCAGGACTATTGCTTTCGAATACCGTTCGAGAATTGGAGAAGTTCGGTGTCAAACGTAGTCGAAAGGCCGTTCATGATTGGGTTCACAAGTGCGATCTACAGCCAGCTGTTGACGAGAACCCGAATCACATCGCGCTCGACGAGACGGTGATTCAAATTAACGGACATCGATATTGGCTGTACACTGCTGTTGATCCAGAGACGAACAAAATCCTCCATACTCGGCTGTACTCAACGACTACGACCGTGTTGACAGAACGGTTCCTGCAGGAACTCACCGAGAAACATGATCTCGACGATGCCGTGTTTCTCGTCGATGGAGCAAAACACCTCCAAACTGCACTCCGTCGATCCGGGCTCCGATTTCGATATGAAAAACATGGAAATCGGAACGCTGCTGAACGTATCTTCCGAGAGATAAAACGTCGAACCTCTTCGTTCTCAAACTTCTTTAGTCAGAGCGTGTCATACAATAGTTCTCAACAGATATTATTCTGGGTATTAATCTTGAATAAAACCAATAACTGTCGAAACTACAGTCTCATACGCGAATCGAGAGCTGTATAATCGTCAGGTAGAGGGTGTGAGACGTATTCTATGACACGCTGTTAGTCACACAAAACCGTCAACAGCAGAATCATGGCTTCAGGCCTTCGCCGTCTGGCACAATGCTACAAACTAAACACGACCATCCAACCAGAGACCAAATCCCAGCTATAACACCGACTACGGCCATCGCTACTGAAAACCACTAATTTGCCATCTGGAACAGTATCAATGGAGTTAGACGAGATGAATACTTCGTAGACTACTCCCGCAATCATTCCGATTCCACCAATTGAGAGAAGTACTGGGACGAGAGCTATACTCCCAGATACGACACTAGAGAGCCCCATACCTCCAAGAATAGCACCACAGACGGCTAACGATGCATAATAGAGACGTGCTTTAGTCATATCTATAACACTCGTACCTATCGGTATATCTTTTTCTCCGGTGAAGAATTCGGCCCTACAGACGCCGAGACATTCGCATCTGTAGTGAACAACTGCCTCCTATCAACATAATGTTCTTTCAACAGACCGAGCAGAACATCACAGATATTGTTCTTCCCATTCACGGCGTTGTTCAATCATCTCGAGTCCATTATCACTGATCGCATAATAGTTCGTTCGTCTATCGAGTTCACCTTTTCCGACAATCTCCTTATCCACCAGTGTGTCTAGATTTGGATACAGTCGGCCATGATTGACTTCTGAACTGTAGTATCTTTCCACTTCTTCTTTCACGTCTTGCCCAGACGGTTTGTCAGCACCTGCAATTACGTATAGTAAGTCTCGCTGGAATCCAGTTAGATCGTGCATGATTGTATCAAGCAGTGGAATTTACCTTTGTTATTATTACGATACGGAATATAGTTATGAATTACTTGTCAGCACTCTCCAATGGAATCTCTCTAGTGGATACGTATCACAGCGTAAGTGCTTGGTACTTACCCATTCCTAATTTTACTTCTGGGGGAGCATCTCAACCTTCGAATTTTCAATTTAGAAATCGCTTATCGCAGAGGTGAACTGCCGACTCAAAGGTGGGTCTTTGGAGATGATCAGCCTCGGATCGAACTAGTGGAAGCGGTAAGTACAGATCTGGTACTGACCACGAGGTTAGTAATGAAGTGACGGCAGCCATTGATCTGCTTTGGGTTGGGTCATTGAAACAGTCGATAACTGCCGTTCTATGGGAGTATCTGAAGACGGTTATTCAGAGGTGTTGTATACACTACTACTCCATATCGCCATTGAAATTCGACTACTATAGTCGGTATCAAGCGATAAGCAGGTACACTCTGCAACCCCCGATATCTGATTCACTCCCTTCTAACCGAATACCATTGTCAGTGCAGGTAGAAGTTTGACCAGAATAACTACGGATCGAACCAGGTAATTACTATTCATATCCAATTGTTAAAATAAACTTCCAATAGAGAACGTAGGAAAAACTACGTTACCTATTCCGCCTCACTGCTAAATATTCCGTGACCACCGGCGATAACCTCGCCATCTGGCGGCATAGGTGGTGGATCACCGTTTTCCCCCGATTTCTTATCTTCTTTTTTGTTCTTCCCCTTTGGTGGGGTAACTGGCTGGTCTGTCTTGTCATCGTCTTTTTCACCGTTAGGTGAGTCGTCATCGGGAGACCGCGTATCACCAGTATTCTCAGACGATTCATCAGCGTTAGAATTGTCAGTGTCTGTATTGTCTCCACTGTTTGAGACAATGCGAAGTCCTAACAGTGACGCGACGATACCGGCACCGCCAGCAAAAGACTGACGGCGAGTCGGCATCTACTCAACCCTCGTATGTTTCGCCGTCGCCTTTATCCCTCCATCCTGAGTTGGCATTCCCGTTTACAGTGAAGACTTCTTGCGTCCCGTCACCCCATTCGTAAACGGCGTTGATTGTGCCCTCACGGTTGTTGCTGATTTTGACTTGTGGGCCTTGTTGTTGGTGGTCTCTGGTTTCGACTTCAATCCCGTCTGTTGGCACGTGAACCGTTTCAGGTTCAGGGTCCGGTTCTGGGTCTCCTTCCCCTGGGTTGTACGTCTCTTCTTCCTCACTATCGAAGTCTGCTGTACCACCGGCAACTTTCTTCGCTCCGAGGTTAGTCAGGTGGATGTGCCCATCACCAGTCACATCGCCATTGACCATGTTTTTACCGGCGTCGTGAACATCAACGCTCAACATGAATTCTACCTCATGCGTGAGTTCTGCGTCTTCCGTGTATTCTGAACCGCCGTGGTCATACGGTGTTTCGATATCTTCAGGATCGAAGTAATCGAGGAGTTCAACACTCCCAGCAGCATGTTGCCGTGTGCCTTCGTAATCAGTATCCCCGAAGTGCTCTTCAGAAATATTGATGTTTGACTCTGAGAGAATCTCGCGTGTTTTCCCATTGATACGCGCTGAGAGCGTGTAATCGAAGTGTGTGGCTTCGTGAGTGAAGTTTTTCTACTCAACAAGGATTTGGATGTCTTCCAACATCAACGACTGGAGCCGTCCACTCTGGGACTCTTGATAATGCGTCTCTGGAACCCCAAACCACCCAGTTTCAACTTGTTCGTCGGCGGAGACTGACCCCATGAGAGCTGCGCCACCGAGAGTTGCCGCTCCAATTCCGCCTGCACCAGCGATGAATTTGCGTCGATTCATTTTGTTGTACCGGCCTTCTTCGTTTCGATGGGCATGATGTCACCACCCCCGTCACGTTGTTAGACCGACATTCAACTTGTCCAATTGGTCAATTATTAGTAATTTATATCTTACTAACTTATAGCAATTTATTACCTCGGATAACACATTGAGTCCCAGTCTCATTACCGGGGCCTTCAACTGTCTATCAGTAATACCATCTATACTAACCAAACTGATAAACAACTTCAAGAGGGATGATTTCACGAGTTTAGTCCCAAATATATCTCAGGTAGGAGACTTTTACCGTTCGCTTCGGCAGCCTCAGGATGACCAATATAATGACGGGGTATTGTTCAGTTCGCACCTGTAGTTATCACTCAATACAGATAAACTGCTTACTAAGGTAAAATCGATGAAAACTTAGTTGATAGAGATAGTCTAATAACTTCTGACCATAGTTATTCATGATGCATACATTCTCATGGTCGATGGTGAGAACCGACTTTATGAATTGGGACACTACACATCGAGGACGGCCGCATTACGCTGTGTGAACTGTTCTCTGACACTCTCAAACGTCTCCTATCGGTAGTAGGTCTCGGTGGCGAAATGAAACAGCGGTATCTCCTCGGGTTCTTTGAGAAAAAGACAAACCGGATACCGCGAAACATGACTTCAGACCCAGTCAGATGAAGACGTCTTCTGAGGTACTAAGTCTCTCTGAGAGAATGTAATCAAATTCGAAGTGTACAAGCCGTTCCAGAACAATTCTAGATTAGAATCCGCCGGTTAGACCATGGCACGCCTGTTACTTTACGTTGGACTTGCTCTGATGGTGGTTGGTGTCGGTCTTTTTGCTGTGCCCACCGGCAGCTTCAGCTCTATTGGGGGTGACCGCCCGGTCGACATCTCTCTCGCTGACGACGACAATGCGTTTCTTGGCATGCATGAAACAGGGGTTGAAGTCAACCATCCGACCAAAGCCGTCCGAGTGGCGGAGATCAGGAACAACTTTGACTCAAGCCTGACCGTCTCGTACGAAGCCAGTATCGACTCCGACGCAGTGTCTTTAGAGCACCCATCTGAGTCTGTTACAATAAGCCAGGGTAGCAACCAGGCCATCCGAGCTACTTGTGCTCCTCCAAACGGTGGGAGCGGGACTGCTACATTGACCGTCACTGTCCATGAGGCGGAAGCCGATGGCACTACCCTTTCCGAAGCGACGTTAGAAGCGTCTGTGAATTATGACTGTCCGGGCAAACCCAGTGGACCGCCGGCCGAAGGCGGAGACCTACCGGAGAACAGCGTTGCGTTTATCGACAGCAACGATAACAGCGTGTACGATGAAAACGAGGAGGTCCTTGACAGATCGGAGCTGAGGTCATTCGACGATGATTCGGCGAACCTGGTCGTTAGCTCCGGTGAAACCATCTCCTATGGGTATCAGGACGTAGAGATCGAAGCAAAATCGGTTACTGTCTATGGAACAGAACTCGAAAGCGACAGCGATATATCTATTTCGGCAGAGGACGGGAGAATACACCTTGAGGAATCCACGGTGAGATCTAACTACGGGGAGATCGAGTTAGAGGCCGATTCCGTTACGTCCACCAACTCGGAAATACGGACAGATTCGGCGATCACCGTAACGGGAGATTCTGGAACAGTCGATTTAACCGGGAGTACTTTGAACTCGAGATACGGGGAAGTAGAGGTTTCCGCTGTCTCTGTTGACGCGGAAAACGTACAGATAGATACTGAGAGTTCGATCGAAGTTTCCACGGAAGCAGATCTGAACCTCGACAATGCGAATATAAATTCGGACTATAGATCAATAGAAATCAATGGAGGTTCCGTCAGTGCCGCTGGAGCCACCGTTGAAACAGATGAACAGATAACGATTACCGGTGATTCAGGACCGGTCGATATCAGCCAGGGAACCATTTCCTCAAAGAGCGGCGAAATCACAATTACAGGCGGCTCGGTTACTGCTAACAAAGCCTCGCTGGAAACGGAATCCTCGATAACGGTAGAATCGGATGCCGAGTCGATCAGCATGGTAGACGCATCACTGATCTCAGACTACAGTAATATCGAAGTGATCTCCGCGGCAGACCTTGATGCATCAAACACGGTTTTCGAAACCGATGCCAAAGTAACAGTTAGCTCCGTAGGAGATCTCCTGTTGAACAGCTCGGAAATCAGGACTGACTACGGGGAAGCAACGGTAGCCCTCAACAATGGTTCGTCGACATTAGAAGTTGATGGCGCTTTGATTGAGGACAACGACAACAACCTGGTTTACAGCCCAAACGGTGTAACCGTTAACGGAACACCGGAGACCGGTCAAGTCACACCTGGTTGACACCCTCCCACGCCTGAACAGTAGTTACTGAAGTAGCCAGACAACGATTATCGTCGCGGTCGTTGTCTCGATATGGTCGAGACAACCGAAGCAACGCAGGTGACTCGTGCAGCGTCGTCACTGCTGTTTCCCGAGTTGGAGTTCGGGATCGCTACTAACGGCACCTATCCGAGCGAGGACTTCCAGCGAGTCCTCGCTCGGATCGCATTCGACAACGAGTTCGCCAATACTGGTGCGAAAGCGTATCAACTTGCCCGTGGCGACGATATTCCTATTGATGCTACCGCCCGAAATCCGCTTGCGCGGGCACTCCTCTATCATTTGCGTGGACTCGACGCGGACGCGGTCGAACTGATCGTCGACCGCGTCCGCGAAGCGATCCTTGAGGAAGCAGCTCGCAATCGCGTGTTTAATCGGCCAGCTGACGTCGCAATCGACGTTCACGACTGGCTCTATTACGGGGACGAAGAGACTCCTCGCGTCTGTACAACGAATCCAGCACAAGGAACCGATCGCGCGTACAAGTTCGCTACTGTCTGTATCATCGATCCGAGCGTCCGCTTCACGCTCGAATCGGTAGCCTTGGAGGGCAGCGATACCGACGAGTTAGCGGATGCACTCCGCCAACTCGTCTCAGAAGCCCGCGAGTACGTCGAAATCAACCGACTTTACCTCGATCGTGGCTTCTATCGTGTTCACCTCGCCCTCGCGCTCGAAGATCTCGACGTTGAGTTCCTAATGCGTGCGCCGCAAACACGGAAGGTACAGCAATTCATTGACGACCACGACAGCGATACGTTCATCGCAGAGTACGAGATGGCTCGATCGAATCCTCCGACGGGCCGGACGACAGTCCGTCTCGTCGTCGTTCCGCACCGAACATGAGATGACGACCACTTCTGTCTGGTTACCAACTGTGATCTCGACGTCGGCACTGACGTCGAGATCGCTCGACCACTGGCCGAAGCATATCGCCGTCGGTGGGGGATCGAAACGTCCTATCACAAGATTACGGAGTTTCTCCCGAGAACGTCGTCACCGACGTTCTCAGTACGGCTATTTTACTTCTTATTCGCCGTCGCGCTGTACAATCTGTGGGTGTTAACAAATCTACTCGTGACGCCACGCCGGACGGTCGGGACGACTGGATCCGTCCCGACCGCCCTGTTTCGCGCGTTTCTCGGGCAAATACCGTACGGATAGCAGCTATCTCGGCGACTGACTCGGGCTGTTCAGCCCGAGTCAGTACGCCCCTCAGTACTGGCAAGACTGGAAGAACAACGGCTGACGAAAAGCTTCGGCAGCTGTTCCACTCTTTGGATAGCACTGAACACGGTTTCACGAAGCCGGAGTTGAGAACGAGGCTTCAATCCTTGCGGCTTTCCTGGTTGAATCAGCAACTACTGTAAAGGCGCGGGTATTCTCCTCGCTCTTTATAATAATCTTGGCTGTCACAGGAATCGTCTCTTCAGCTTTTCGAGGAACGAGATGTTTCGACTGGCCGAACGGAGACGGACAGAGTCAAACCCAATAGTGACAATACCGAGACTAAGCGCCCCAACAAGTAGTACAGAGTCCACTGCCGCTACAGCCAGAAGCGGGTGTATTTCATGCAGTGCAAGAATAACTGAACGGGGGAGAAACGGCAGATAACGGTGCTGGGAGACCTCCCTACTATATGCACCGGTCTCTGCTGGTGCCTGTATCGTCAGGCCGATTGTTTCTTCCGAACGAGGGGAAAGACTGACAACCGATTTTGAAAATGAAATATCCTGATTATCCGTCTCGAGAACGGTCATCATGGGAATATACCCGTCATTGCTTATCTGGTACTCAATCGTCGATGTTTCTCCTTCAGGCACAACAAGCGGGTTATCGTTGGGTGATTCCGAACTAACAATGTCGAGGCTGCTTGAACCAGACCCCAGCACCATACTGGCCGTTGCGGGAGCGATAATGACAACTGCTATGATAAGAAAAATCATTCCAGAGGTATAGTATCCGCGACGTCGACGGCTATGATTTTCCCTCTTCCGATTCCCTGTAAGAGAGTCCGCTACCAAATTGACTACGATAAGTAAACCTCCGACAACTACCAATGCCATCGGAGACAACTCACCGTTGACCAAATCTCCCAGCCCCGGAACTCCTACAAAAACCGCAATAATACCTGATATCATCCCTTGGATTGCTAAAACACCGGATCCAAGGTTTGGAATAACGACGATCTCGCCGTTAAACTGTAACGCCTTCGCAACGATCTGAGACTCCGAAACCGGCGGCTCAGGGCCATCTTGATCCGTGAATGCATTCGCATCTCCCTGGGTGATATACCCCACCTCCGTTTGATCGACGACACGGTGTGTGGTCAACCCCCCTCCCTGTAGCTCCTCGGCGTTAAAGACAACGACGTCTCCAGACTCAGGTGGACCTGTCAAGGCAGTTGGAACAGCAATGAATCCATCTCCTGGCTCGAGCTTGGGTTCCATGCTACCGGTCTCCACATAGCCAAGAAGAATAGGCTGTCCGAGGGCCTGACCGAAAAATAGGGCAGCCACCGCTAGGAAAATCAGTATCAACACAGTATACTGAATGATATCGCTGATTTTCACTTCTCACTGTACCATAGTTCTGGACAGTGATAAAACGCGTTATCAGAGAGGCAACATGGAAAACAGCTTTTTGACTCTGTAACCAGCCTTATAGATGAACAAGGTGTCTGGAGGCTCGACCCTGAGTCGGTTCAACATCTTTCGAGATAGTTCCCCTCCCTCAAGGAGTGAACCGCGTCAGCGGCGAGCGAGGAGGGCAGGGTAGTTCATAACATCGGAGTTGAATCAGCTTTGAGATATTTGCGTGTACGCTACCCCCTTTTTATACAGAATCGGATTCAAGCCGGGCTTTCTGACAGGAAAGCCTGGCGAGAAGTCTTTCAAGCTGGAAAATACAAAG
This sequence comes from Natrinema sp. H-ect4, assembly GCF_041894845.1. Taxonomy (NCBI): domain Archaea; kingdom Methanobacteriati; phylum Methanobacteriota; class Halobacteria; order Halobacteriales; family Natrialbaceae; genus Natrinema; species Natrinema sp. H-ect4. Next base: position 48,957 of record NZ_JBHDYC010000010.1, on the reverse strand, counting down.
TGGGTAGGAGTTCATTAACAGGTTAGGAACACAGTACTCCCTGTGTTAAAACCAACTCAGAACAATGGTACTCAGTAGACGCAACGTATTAATCGGACTCGGAGGGATAGTTGGGGGAGGCGGTCTCCTCATGAGCACGGGCGCATTCACAACAGCGAGTGCGGAACGCGAGGTCAACGTCTCCACTGCTGGCGACGGGAGCGCATTCCTCACTCTTACCGGGGATGGCGACTACGTCTCAGATGAGAGTGGAGATACCTTAACACTTGATCTAGGGGGACCAGACGGGAATGATGATGCCACAGGTTTCAACCAAGAAGCAGTTACAACCCTAACCGGTGTTGTAACGATAACGAATAATGCCGCCGAGGACACCTCTACCACAGTTGGTGTCTCAACGGACCCCGCAGGATCCGCTGAAGCCGGTGGAAGTGCTTCGCTCCAAGTCCCTAGTGGAGATCCTGAGGCAGTTGTGACGTTTTACGTCAGTGATGAAGAAGAGGAAAGCAGTGTCGGTGAGGGTGAAACACGCAGTATCGATACAGGTGAGTCAGCGTACCTTGATGTCGAGATTGATACGCGTGATGATACCTTGGGCGATACTGATGCAAGCGATGATGATAGCTTGACGATTGTTGCAGAATAAAAACTAATAATTATAGATTAACAATATAATGAATCGGCGTAATGTACTCATGGCGGTCGGTACACTGGCAGTTGGTTCCGGGGCAGCACTTGGAACCGGAGCGACAGATATTGTTAGAAGTAACAACTCAGACAGTAGCTTTCGAGTGGTTGCTCCCAAATCTAGCCTTACAATCGAACTATTCAATGAAGGTAATTATAATGAGAACGTTGAGATAAAAGACACGAATATGTTTGATAGTGCTCCGGACACTTCTGAGCTCCCTCTCATCTATGTCTCAGATAACGACGGAGAGATGGTGACAGTACAAATCGCGGTCGGACTCGGAACCACGCATCAATTCAACCACCTATTTAAGGTAACAAATAATAGCGACCAGAATAGCCAGTTTGACATCGGGTTTGAATACAGTTATTCAGAAAGCCTGTCAAACTACGACACAATCGATACGTCGGATGCCAGGAAGGTCTTCAAACTAATCCATGGAGATCAGACGCTTGTTTCTCCTGACCCAGAGGATGATGATGCTTCTGAACCGGCAAACCAAGTTGGAGTACCGACAGGGAAATCTATCGAAATCGGTCTTAAAACAGACACAAATGTTCCAGGGTTAACAGAAGAGTTCTCAGGCAACGTATTCGGAGATGCTAAGGACGAGAATAGAAGTATAGAGCTGATTGAGGAGGTAACAGCGAGGGCCGAACGAACAATATAACCCACTATATATAGTTGGATAGTATGGAAAATAAAGGTTTTAGCTCAATCAATGCCGACACGCCGTCAAACCGTCTCCGGACTAAGCAGTCTCCTGATCGGCGGAGGAGTTATAGGTGCAGCAGCCTCGAGAACATCGAACTCATCAGCTGAGGCAGACTTTCGTATAGTCGCCCACAAATCTATCGAGTTAACACCGGCCAACGACCCGCCGATCCATGTCCAAACAGATGGTCAGGGCCGAGTGACTGCTATTGCGCCTAGCGGAGACGGGGAAGGCCTGACACAGAAGGCGATCACTCGTTTTGAGGATATAGTATCGATCTCGAACGTAAGTTCAAAGGGGATAGACAGTATCTACTTCTCATTCAACGCCACAAGCAGTACTCTCACGAACCAAGAACTCGTGGAAATCGAAAACTCACTTCAAGTAACTGCTGCGGACAAGACGCTCGAATCCGGAGGGGTAGACAACGGGGACAATCTTCTGGCCAAAAGCGACCACGGTAACGCCGTTGATGGACTGCTTTCACCGGGCGAAGCAATCCCTTTCGGCTTACAGGTCAACCTCATCTCCAGTGTAGGCCCGAGTTCAATTGAACTCTATCCAAGCCAAACCGACTTCGATATCACACTCTCTGTGAGTCTCGAGTAGTACACGTCTCACAGTTCCCTTCTATCTGTACAGAATCTTGTCCACTTCTGTATTCAGAGAGAGAACAACCAAACTTCAGGTATGGTCGGTATCTATATTAGGCTAACACTTTGATTTCGAAGTGACTGATGGAGGGGGAACAATTCGAAGGAAGGGGAAGTATGGGAACTGGTGAGAAGCTTTCGAAAAACGAGATATTTGACCTGATGAGCAGCCAGCGCCGACGCTACGTAATTCATTACTGCAAAAGAACTGGTGAGGCTGTCACGCTTTCTGATCTTGCCGAACAGGTTGCGGCTTGGGAGCAGGACAAGAAGATTGAGGAGCTTACCTCAGGCCAACGTAAGACGGTGTACACCTCCCTTCAGCAGACACATATACCACGTTTGGAGAGGGCCGGCGTCTTAACTGAGTCGAACGGGGTGATAGAGCTTACCGATGAGATAGATGAAATCAGTATTTATCTGGATTTTGTCCCCGAGAATTCGATTCCTTGGAGTATATACTATCTCGGTCTTTCCTCTCTCGCTTTCGTTGTGATGGCGGCTCTCTGGATAGATCTCCTTCCAACGGATCCAGTTCCCACCCTTGTGTATCCAACCCTGATTGTGGGCATCATGTTGATTTCAGCGTCATGTCATGCGTATCTGAACCATAAGCAGAATCTCGAGAACTTCGAGAAGCCTCCTTGAGAAGGGACGGTGCAGCAGACGACACTTCCCATCAGATATCTAGCCAGTTGTCGGTGCTCTCCCTGTCGATTGCATAGTAGTAGATCTCCTCGGTGTCGATTACTGCATACGTCTCGATGTCTGGATCGTAAATAACACGTTTGTTGGTATCGATGGCGACGTCCACGAGGTCACCCAAGGTTAGAATAGATATGTACTGTCGATCCGAATTTGTGGGGAACTCTCCCCGTGAGATCCACTCATCATGGCGACTGTGGATTATCTGTGTCCTCATCCGTTCCGAATTGATGCTGTCCTTTAAACTGCTCACTACGCCACATAGGCCGAAAAGGATCAAAGAGAGCACTGAGAGACCTCCATAGACAAGCGGACTGGATGGCTGCTGAACAGTTCTCTGTACCACCGTGGAGTGTGTACGACTTTCGCTTAGGCTGCCACCGAGGTAGTATGCTTCCCCGGAGATAACTAGAGGGGTTGTCGCTGTGAGTGAGCCGTCATAGTCATCTGTTGAATATGTCGTGTTCATCCGTAGCCGTATTTCGAACTGACCGACCCCCTGTGTCTCCGATTCCTTTGTCTGTATGTCTTCACGGAGCTGTTCTACATCTATCGTTGTAGATGAGTTGACGGACCCGTTTGTAGCCGTGTAGTTCGAACTGAGCAGTGTTTCTACGGAGCTATGGAACGGCTGTCCGTCTCGAAGACCAACAGTTTCCATCTCCAGCTCATGTGAGACAGTCACCTCTTGGTCCGGTGGAACGGTTGTATTTAGGTCGAGAGTGAGCTCTGGTGCGGATGATATGAAATAGGCCGACCGGTTTTCTATCCACAGATCCTGTTCATAGAGGGAAGACTCCCCGCTCACGAACGCTCTGGTCGAGACATCTGTACTCACCTGTTGTTGGTTTGTATCTTCGGTGACCGTCCCTGTCGCTGGATTGGTAAACACGTACCCTGCACCGACCAAGAAAAGGATTCCAGCAACCGCTAAGACCACGATCACTGCCCGGCTATTTTGATTCACAAACAGTTTAATACGGTTCTCGAGAGGCATTATATACTAAAGCTAATTGAAGAATGTTAGTTGGGAGTTGAAACAACGATGGTCACTGTAGCCGGAGTTTCGTGGCTTACAACAAAACTTTTGTCCTAGCCGCGCGAGAGGTCAAGTATACTTACTCAGTTACCTTTGATGACTCGAGACCCAACTGACCAGAACGATGGCTTCCCATCCTCCAACTCACTTGAGGAGTGGATAGACCAACAAGCCGTCTCTGAAGGGGTCTCTAAGGAAGAACTGTTTCAGAAGCTGATATCGTCATACTGGACAGTAAACGAAATGTCTCAACTGGTGGATGAGACCGACACGAACCACGGACCATCCAGCAGAACCGGTCCGCCGTCCACAACGTCGGACAAAGCTGAAAGTGCTCCCGATCAGGTGACAGAACTCCGTGAACTGGTCAAGGATATAGAGAAGGAGCTTCAAACAGAGGTTCGCCGAAGCAACCAGATCGGGGCCAGGACCAGTACACTTGCAGAACGGATATCTGAGATAGAAAACAAGCTCGCTGAGGTCGAATCCCAGTCCGAATCCCAGATAACTGAAATTAGGGATGAGCTCCAGTCACTCGAAACAGAGCTAACCTCCGATAGGAAAAACCTGGAAGCAGACCTCTCCTCAAAGTTCGATGATCTTCAAACCATACTCAAGTTCTTGGTTGAAAAAACCGATGAGTTCGACGATCAAATAGCAAACATCAAACAGGATTACTACGGGACGGTAGAGCAGATAGAGGAAGAGCAGAAGCTTTTGCAAAAGCTGAAACAGGATGCCAGTGACGTCGGATCATATACCGGGGAATGCGAAACCTGTGGGACAGCAATCGATGTCGCCTTACTAATGGACCCGCACTGCTCACAGTGTCATTCACAGTTGACCGGCGTGAAGAAGGAAGCAGCCTGGTGGATCCTCTCAAAGACAGTGATCACTACGAAAGGAGGCCCCGAAAAACAGCCCCGAACAGACAAGGAGAATTCACGATCCAGTTCTTCTAATAAGCCGTCTCGAGATGACCTCAGAGAAGAGTTGGATACCCACTCCCCTCAGGAAACCGGCTCGAAACAGCCGGATTTGTCCTCGCAGACCGCTTCGAAGGATGTGATGGATAACGGTTCAGATGCAGATGATCCGTCAGACCTCTCACTTGACCTCGGCTCCGAAGACATATCTCAGAGCCCCGTACCAGAAGATCAGGCGAGTGAAAAATTGCCGTTCGGAGATCTTAACGACCTCACCCAAGATGAAGAAGAAGATGATCGCGGTGAGGAAGAACAAGGATTCGAATGGAATGATGACTGACGATCATCCTGTCTGAGAACAGTTCAACTGAAGCGGTAGCGCGGAGTCCCCTTCCTCAAGGAACGAGCGAAGTGAGTGAGTAGGGAGGGGAGGAGCTCGTTCGTATCTGCCACAATCACGCACCTATAAGTAGCCATTAATCTACATTGAAAGTGTGGCAGACGACTACGTGCGTCGGACGGCAATCACTCGTCTTGAGGTTACTGACGAGCAACGCGACCTCCTCGAAGATACTATCTCCGAGTGGAAGCGTGGTTGTCAAATCGCCGCGGACATGGCATGGGGTAGGTGCAACGCCAAGAGCGACGTCCAACCCCTCGCCTACGACACCGTGCGCGATCACACCGACCTCAGTAGTCAGCACGCGATTCTCGCCACCCACCAAGCCGCACAAGCCATCACCGGCTGTATCGAACGCCGGTCAAAAGACAAGAAGGCCAGCAAACCGACCTTCACCGCACCCACGGTGAAGTACGACACCCGAACCATGACGCTGTTCGATGACGACACCGTGTCCCTCTCTACTACAGAGAGTCGTGTCCGGTGTCCGCTTGCCCTTCCCGAAGCTGACGATGGCTACCAACGGCAGTATCTTGATTCGGACTCGTGGAGCGTCACGGAAAGTACACTCACCGCCCGTGACGGCGACTACTTCTTACACATCGGCTTCCGTCGCCACAAGACCGATATCGAGCGAAACACCGCCGAGGACGGAACGGTCCTCGGGGTTGACCTCGGCATCGAAAACCTCGCCGTCACAAGTACCGCCTATTTTTTCAGCGGGCAGGAGTTAACGCACGACCTCCACGAGTTCGAGAAGGTACGCGCCGGACTCCAGCAGACCGGGACGCGAAGTGCCCACCGGACACTCGAACAGTCGAGTGGGCGCGAACTTCGATACGTCCGTGACGTGCTCCACCGTGCGTCGAACGGTATCGTCGCGGAAGCCTTTCAGTACAACTGCGACGTAATAGCGTTCGAGGACCTAACCCATATTCGAGACCGAACAGGTGCGTCGTGGGGGCACAAATGGGCGTTCCGAACGCTCTACGAGCAAGTGGAGTACAAAGCCGAAGCGGAAGGTATCGCGGTAAAGCAAGTAGGTTCGGCGTACACGTCGAAGCGGTGCGCCGAATGTGGCTTCACGGCGGAGGAGAATCGCCCGACTCGCACTGACTTCCGGTGTGTAAGGTGTGAGTCGGAAGCGAACGCAGACTACAACGCAGCGAAAAATATCGGGATGCGGTACGTCCGTCGAGGCCAACAGTCGTCTCGGCGGACGGGCGACAGTCAGCTCGCCCTCAAGTCTGGAACGGTGACGCCGAACGGTGGATTTACCGCCTACCCGGATGGGTTCGAGGCTGAGTTCACGGACAAGCCCCACCCTCCACAAGCGAACCCTTCAGGGTGAGCGAAGTAGGGTGGGGTCGTTGACTACTGAACGGACCAACCTGGGGAACTTCTCCTCATCCCTCTACACGCGGAACAGGCCGGTATCTTGGTGTCAAGCCCAGAGGCAGTTCACAGGCCTAGTGTTCCATCCGGTTCGGTCCTTGCTACATGGATCACGTCGTGGGCGACCGTTATCACATAATCGTCGGCCCTGATCCTGACTTCCGTGCTGGATCCGGTATCAATCAGGGAATTGAGTGCGTCAACATCAACGTGGTCGGAGAGAACAAAGCTGTGTTCCTTCAATAAATTTGTCGCATCGACTCCTTCAAGTTCGGCGATCGCCTCCAAAATGGCGTATCCGACTGAACTATCCGGATCAAATTCCCGCTGGATCTCCGTGTCGCGACTCAACACCGGACTGTAGCTTTCCCCCATACAGGCACTAACGCATGTTTCCCCTTAAACCCATGTCATCTTTTGGCGATGGCCAGTGGAAATGGCCGGGGTCCATATTTTCTTTTGAACGAAAAAGTGTTCGGTGTCAACCGTTTCACTTACTAGAGGCCAGTTGAAGGGATTTTTCTATGAACTTGTACGTGTCTGGGGCTACGGATGGGTCAAAGATGGCGATGATGCCGGTGCCGTCCTGGACTAGTAAATGGATGAGCAGGCAGCCGGAGTAATAATGGAGTACAGCGTTGAGATCCTCCTGAATGCCTTGGCTCTGCCCTGGTTGGACATTTTCCTTCGCCCGTTGGAAAAGTATATCATCAGAATATGCACGTAGAACCCTCAAGGATTTATCGTCGCGGGAGTACTCGATCGAGAGATCACCCTTGTTGTACTGTGCCATTCCACGGAACTGGTTGACACCACGGTTTTGAAAGAAGTTTAACACCCGTTGAGAATCCATGTTAGAGTCATCTTTGACGGATCACCGCCTTGTAGCTTCGGTTCTGATTCGACAACAGATATCAATCACCGTTTCTGGAAGATTTGAGAAGAAGAGTCCTGCAAGCGCTGGTCCCTATAGATAGATCTACAAGTAAATGAATATGTTTCGCTATTCCATCGTGATCTTTCCGCCCTCATCAAACGTCAGAATTGTATCAAACAACGATGAAAACATTTTGACTTCCTGTTCGTCGTGACGATCAGGGTTAAAATGGTAATGTGATCTCACTTTCGCTGACTCGACACGGCCCTGAAGGACATGGAGGAACCGGAACACTAGCTGATTATCATCCACCAACTCGATCAGGTCGGAAAGCGAATGTATACACATGACTGTCTGGGAATCATTTTCTTCCCAGTTCACGAGTACTTTACTGATCAAGATCCCGATACGGCGCAAGTCAGTAGCACTGGGAACCGGTTTGATATCGACGGGTCCATCGTAGTTACTTGAGGATCTGTTTGTGCTGTATGTCTGAGGATCGATAACAACTGTGTTTGAGACCGGATTCGTCAGGTAATTTTGGAGGATAGATAACTGTTCGCTTGGTGTCTGTTTGACCGTCACCAGCAGTAGGTTAACCGCAGTGTTCGCTTGGGAAGCCATCATCCTTGAACAAAGGCTTTGTTCGGCGGCGCAGTCCGTAGGTCCGACAACCAAAACATTTGATGCATCACCGACTAACTCGAGTATCGCCTCGGTCTTCGGGTCAGCAGTTTCACGGGGTTTAGACGAATCTGCAGACTGGTCGATGAGGTCCCACTCGGATGAATCTTCTAACGTCTCAAAATCTTCCCTTGAACCCTGTTGCTCCTGTACCGACTCCGCTAGGTCTGACAGTGGTTTCGAACTATCGTCCGGGCCCAACAAACTGTTCTCTGATCTTTTTGTGACCTGGTCCGCGAGTTCAGAGAGGGGTGATGAGGATTCCTCTTCAGAGTCTTCGGATAGAGATGACTCATCGTTCTCGTCCTCTCCCATACACCCAAGAACTAGCCTGTACGCATAAAACTTCACCGCCCCAGAACCATCGTGTTCAGATAAGCTGATTCCATACGAAGGCGAACGATCTGAGCCACTGATCAGCAGTTTCTGCGTGAGCGTTGCTAAAACAGTTTGAGAATGAGGAAGCCTCCTCTCTCAAGGACTGAGGCACTTATACGCCGAGGGAGTAGGGTGGGGTAGTTTACAGGAATGATTACTAATATCCTCAGAACATGCTATAACTACTCTAAGTGGGGATCAAAAATAGCCGTATTGTGTAATATTATCTTGAGCTCACTTCTCATCCGTACCTAAGAACTAATTTATCTGTATACATATGCCGAAGCGCGTATGACAAAACCACTCAAAGCGTCAGGGTTCCTCGGGCTTACAACTATGATGGTCGTTGGACTGTACCAGTTCATCTTATTATCCGGAGGGAACGGCATACCGGGTTGGATGATCGGAGGTCATGCCCATCTCGGGGTTATCTCTATTCGGCTGTGCTGAATCACTAGACGGCGTCGGGATAGGTCGCTAAATCAAAGGAGTTGAAGCGGGAGAGTCGAGTTGTCCATGACCCAAGTCTCCCGCTTCATTGGGGAAGTTGTCCCAGTCGCTCAAAACGTTACTGGCGATGGAGACGAATCCGCCGCCCCGAAGGGTGGCGGCGGATTCGCCGACTATGCCCTTGTTTCCCTGCATTGTCTGCGGATTTACCTCGATACGTCCTACCGAATGACGATTGACCTGCTCAAGGAGATGCCACAAATAACCGGGGAGATCGGCCTCAGCGCGGCCGATCTCCCCTCGCCATCCACGTTGTGTAAGGCGTTCGACCGGATCAGTATGAGCGTCTGTCGAGTGTTGCTTCGCCAGTCGGCGAAGCTACACGATCCATCCGAACACGCTGCTATCGACGCAACATTCTACGAACGAGATCGTGCGAGCCGCCACTATTGCCAACGAACGAATTACCGTGTTCAAACGCTCAAAGTCACAAAACTCGTCGATACAGCAACGCAAGCCGTTCTTGATCTCCACTGTTCGACGACGTTAGAAGGAAGCGACGCAGACCTCGCCGAGCAGATCGCCCGCCGGAATGCGGGCGATCTGCGGTCACTTGCCGCTGACAAAGGCTATGACAAGCAACAACTCCGAGAACGACTACGTGAACTCGACATTCGCCCACTGATCAAACACCGGATCTTCGCTCCGTACGATCACGCACATAACGCCCGCATTGACGACGATCGGTACGCTCAGGGGTCAATGACTGAAACCGTCAACTCAGCTGTCAAGCGCTCGCTCGGCTACGCCGTGCGAGCGCGTACCTGGTATCGAGAGTTCCGTGAAATCGCCTTGATGTGTGTCGTCTATAACATCAAGCAGGCCGTCAAACAGTGAAATCCAACGCCGTATGGCGATTCAACACAGCCCTCTATTCTTGCCATTGTCATGGGCTTCGCTGTACCAGCACTCGAAGTTACAGGAACCCTCCGAACGGCCGTCACCGTGTTCTTCATTGCCGGTCAGTGGGGGTTCCCGGTGTTGTCTGGATCGGAGAAGGGGCCGGCCTTACCTTCCTTATGCCCACCGCCTTCCTCTGGGGACTTGCGTTAATTATCTCTATGCTGATCATGCTATATGCAACTCTCACACAGGACACTACCGTTTCCGGAGAAGGATCCACACCAGTATCACCTGCCGACGATTAGCTGGAAAAGAGGGCGCTAAATCCCCGTTCTCAAGGAATGAGCGGTGGTAGCCGCAAGTGAGTAGCAGGGGTAGTTCACCCTTATTCTGTATTAGAGATGTTCCGGCTTTGGTTGCTGTGTTGGGCAGCAGATCAGACAGAACTGACCGAAAGCGGAAGATGCTGGATCAAGACCTTGGAACGTTTGCCAGTGTGGTTTCTACGGCCAGTCACTGAGGGCATCGGAAACGTCCTGTGCCAAGTGAAACACGACCTGGTCGGGATCGATCCCTGTGTCCTCGAGTCGTTGCTTCAAGCCGTCACGTACTTTTTCTGTCCGGCATACTATCCAGATCACGTCGAACCCGTATTCGATGTGTTTTTCCACGTGTTCCCGTTCTCTCTGCGTGTTCTCCATTGCGATCTCGATAGCGACTTCGATCTTCCCTGTGTTGACGTAGATATCAGCGTCGAACAGCTCGGGTTTTGTGGCCCAGCCCGCTTTCTCGAACATCTTTTTCACCTGGTGTTGCCAGTACCTGTGGACAATACTGCCTCTTCCCTCGTGGCTGGGATCGAGACTTAATTTGTCTTCGACGTAGGTACGTCCTCTGTCGGTCAGTTCCAATAGTTTCCGCACCCCTGTCTCCGTCTCGAGTGAGCGTTCTGTGACGAGGCCTGTCTCCACCAGTTCGGTCTTGGCCTTGTTGCCCTTGTACCGGCTGGGGAACGTCTCGTATCTTTCAGTCAACGGGATAAACGGTTCTTCGATGACTCCTTTCAGGAACTGTTCCGCATTGTCGGAAAGTGTAATATCGGTCTGTGGGTCGTCAATATTTTTCGGTTCCTCAGAATCTTCGTTTTCCGTTTCTATGGCTTCTGCGTACCGCGGCGGCCGTTTCCGGGGTTCTGCTGAAAGCGAGTTCCACTCTTTGCCTTGGTTTCCCTGTAGATCTGACTCTGTAACCGTTTTCGATAGATCGTACTTGTCGAGTGTTACCCGGCTTGGGTCACCGTTCCCTGTCTGTATTACTGCTTCCCCGATACCGAGGTCTTGCGCAGCGTTTGTTTGCCTCTGTGTAAGGTTCATTGACTCTGCGACTGCTGTGAACTGTTTCCGATCGCCTGTGGAGAGAAGGAGTTTGGTGTAGGTGTTGGCCTTGATCGAATCGGTCAGCTTGGACGCCTCCTGATCCGCCACGATCAGTCCTTCACCGAACTCCCTCATCTTCGCGGTCAACTCGTCGACGGCCGGAATACCGGATTCAGACTGCCTCTCCTTGTAGACACTGAACACCTGCTTCGCCTCATCGAGGACAAACACATGGTTGAGGTCTTCCGATCGATGCGCCTGAGCAAGCCGGTACTCGTAGACGGCCGCCAACAGGATTCCATCATAAAGTTCTGCGTGTCACGGCTTAATCCCCCGAACTCGAACACGACATTCCGGGTAAGCAAGTCTTCAAACCTATAGCCCTGACTGCAGTCGAAGATGGTCCCCGCTCCAAAGTTCATGGCCTCCACCCGGTTGAGTACCGTGTCCCGGTAGTTCGAGGTCTTCCTCATATAGTTGATGTAACCGGAAGCAAGGAACTGCTCGAGTTCATGGAAACGGGGGTGCGGCGAGGTGTTCTCTTCGAAAAAATCGTACAACTGGTAGAGTTTGAGAATGGGTTTCAGGAAAGAGGACTTTCGGGAAGGGGATATCGATGTTACATAGCAGATAGTTTTGAACGGTCTTCATTCGATTATGGAAGAATCAAGGCTAAAATCCCGGCCTTCGGGGCGGGGAAGATATTAAGTCGTCTTCCGGTATCTGTACTTCGAACCGTGCACCGGATCCACTGCTGTTCGTCACTGAGATATCCCACCCGTGGCCGTCTACGACTTCTCGGACAATCGCTAATCCTAGTCCGGTGCCGTTCTTAGAGTTGGTGTAGCCGTACTCGAAAATAGAGTCTTGCTCATTTCCAGGTATTCCTTCGCCGTTATCTTCGACAGCAAAACCATTCTCCAGAAAATCTACCCGGATCGTATCGGCTGTTTCTGCATGTTCGACAGTATTCTTGAACAGATTCTCGAACAGCTGTTTCAGACGGGAGTCATCGCCTATCACCATCACCAGATCTTGGTCAATCTCAACGGTTATTCCCTCAAACTGAACGTTGTTGGACGCGTTCTCAGCTACGGCCTTCAGGCTTACCGGGCCGGTGTCCTGGATTGAATCACCGCTCTGGGATAGAGCAAGTAGGTCGGTTACGAGTGTATCCATACGGTCGACTGCGGCTTGGATTTCATCGAAATCTTCCTCTGCATTGGTTTCCCGGGCGATATCTAGGTAGCCGTCTATAACGTTAATGGGGTTTCGAAGGTCATGGGAGACAAGACTTGCGAACCGGTCCAACTTGTTGTTCTGTTTTTCCAGTTCTTTCTCCCGTCTCTCCAAGTTCACTGTCCGTTCAATCCTGTCTAATACAAGCTCCGTGTGCACGGCTAAAAGCTTCGCAAGCTCTCTCTCCAATGAACTGAACTGTCTGTCAGAAAACGATCCGCTGATCATCACTCCATGTTTTCCTATCGGAACGATGTATTCAGATTTGATTTCTGTCTCGGAATTATGTGTATGAGGATTATTAGATAGATCGTTAAACGTTTTCGGTTGCTGTGCCTCAAAAATTTCCCACGCCAAACTGTCTCCCTGTTCCAGTGTGGGCAGTTCACCGAAAACGTTGTCAGCGATGTTAGATACCGCAACAGGTTCCAAGCGACCATTCTTTTCCAGCCAAATACCGGCGAGTGGGAGTTGTATGATTGAATGGGCGGCGTCAACAGATATCTGACAAGCTTTCTTCTTGGAATCTGCCTCTAGGAGTTCTTGAGTTACGTTGTGCAGTAACAGCAGTGCAGAATCTCGCCGTTTCCCCCGAAGATCATACACGCCTACGATGAAGCCGATCCCTGCGCCGGTCGTTGCACTGTTCAAAATCAATGTTGGCGAAAGTGCAGTAAATGCAGTGTCGGAACCCTCCGAGATACCGATTAGTAAACCGATGACACTCATAACGCTCAACCCGGCGAGAAACCAGGCTAAGACCCTTAACTGAAACCCTTTTTGAAGACGTTGTCTGTATAACCAGCAGACACCTGCTAGAACGACCAGGCTTAGGATGAACGGACCTATGTCACGGAATAGAACGGAGGCGGTAGACTTGCTCGTGAAAAATAGTAACCGAAAGCCATGTGCAATAGTTATGGAGAACACCGCAAACCACATGAAGAGGACGGGGTAAGAGGAACTAGTGTTAGGATGGGATGTCATTCCCGCTAATCTCATATCCTAGTTTAGAAGGTACTGGCTTATATCTAGTGATCTAACTCCCGGTGAAACCAACCGCCTTAGGACCTCTTATCCGATGATTTCAACAAAGAGAATAAATACAGTTGGTAGAATGTGTCTCATAGTATCTTATAAAAGATGAAAATAAGAGGGAGGGGTGTTTGGGTTAGGACTGTATTTGATGTTCTTTCATCAGTTCTCTTAAGCTTTCCTCCTCCCCATCCCAGTATGTTTCCGTGTCTCTACGTTCTTCGATCAAATGGTTTGTCCGGTCTTCCGCGGTCTGTTTTTCCAGCTTGTCGGTGTCCGGCAGTTCAGAGTACCCGTTTTCGAGGAGATCTGCTGCCTGTTCGTATCCAGTGTCTCGTTCAATCCGTGGAACGTTCCGGCTGTAATGGGTGAGCGCTCTTGTAGCCGCGTTGTATGTCTCCCACAGCGTTGGCGCATCCCTATCTTCGACTTCGTCGTGCAGTGCGTTCAGGAGGTCGGGTACCAGCTGGTTGGCACAGCCAGCAGTCTACCTTCACGACCTCTCCCGAGGATTCCAACCTCGGATAGAGGTGGTAGACTCCAAACCGTAATATCCCAAATGGGTCGGGATTCCTCCGCCTTCAGGCGGAGGAGGATGTCAATTGAGGTGAGGAGTTGCTGACACCAGCAGATTAATACTTTCTGAAAGTGACATTCATACCATGATGGGAGAAAGCTTGTCGCTCCTGGAGACTTGCCGAAACTACTATCGAGGTGATAATAATGGCAGATCCACACCGCGATGAGTCTGAACAAGATGGCCTCGACAGGATCGATCGAGATTCTGTGAACTCTCTCGAGACGGCCGATACGCAGTTCGAGGAGGTGGAGCAAACGCTGTGGGACCTCTCACGACAGACGGACTCAGCAGCACTAGTGGAAGTCGTCGATAAGGTACTGACCGATCTCTGGGCGCTACAGCATTCACTCCTAGAGATTCAGAAGGAGATCGATTCCCATCCGGAATCGACGGATGAAGACTCGTTTGACCGGTCATCAGATAAATAGCAGAGAGTAGTGTGATCAGGAGTTTATATGAAAATTGAGTTGATCGGTATTGGTGGCGCAGGGTGCCGTATCGCGCAGACAATCAGTGCCACCGCCCCACAGGACTCGTTTGTTGGCGACACGTTTGCGTTCGATACTGATCCTGAGAGTCTACGTGACCTCTCCCCTCACCCGCGGATGACTCGGCATCAATACGGTGGAACTGCGACCGGTGGACTGCACGGCGATCTACAGGCCGGATTCGAAGTCGGAGGGCGCCATGTCGACGAACTCAGTCATCAACTAGATGATGGCCGCCCAACGGTAGCCGATGCGTTCCTCGTAATCGTCGGACTTGGCGGCGCAACGGGTGGCGGCACCGTACCTGCAGTCGTGAAGAATCTACAACGGCTATATGAGAAACCAGTCTATGTTCTTGCAACGTTGCCCGCAAAGCGGGAACTCTCACCTACAGACAATACAGAGAACGATCACGTGAGTGAGCCGCCCACAAACAAGGCAGCGACTGCCGATTCCACGAGCCGACCACTTGCAGAGAAGAACACAGCACGTACGCTCGAGCAGCTTGACGGCCATGCAGATGCGATCATCTGTTTCGATAACGAACGCTGGTTGCAGTCTACCGACACCATCCCCGACGCGTATACACGTCTCAACCAAACGCTTTCAACACGAATACTCGCTCTCTTCGGCGCTGGAGATACTGCCCCCGACCAGAGCGCCGAAACAGTCATCGATGCAAGTGACATCCACCGAATTCTGGGGAAGACAACCGGAATCGCGACACTCGGCTACGGCGAACAAGCGATTAACACAGCTTCTGGCTCACGGTTCGGGCTTGGACTCTTCTCGTCTGACACAGCCGTCGAAACAACGACTGCGATCAGTGCCATGACAACAGTCATCCAGAAAGCAATCCACCGCACACTCACGCTTGAGTGTGACCGGGCGAACGCCACAGAGGCACTTCTAATCGTTGGTGGGCCGCCGGCGTGGCTCAACCGTCAAGCGATTGCAGATGGACGAACTGAACTCGAGGCCACGATTGAATCACCGATGATTCTCGCCGGTGACGCGCCGCAACCGGACCGTGACACCGTCATTGCAGTCGTCCTCTTCGCTGGGGTAGAGCCAGTAACACGGTTGCAGGAACTACAGGCGTCGACGGACCGCTGACCCCGTCGAGGGACAGCGACGCAGTTGGAGATAATTCCATTCTTTGATTGCCAAATAGCCCCCTATCCTCTCCTAAACGTGGCGGTACTGGGCGATATACCGAGGCCGTCATACGTGACGATGTTCTCGGTGTGTGCTGTCGAGGGTCCAGTGATTACATCCTGGAGATGTAGCTGAGACGCTTGATTGTTCTCGGGAACCGGCCGCCGGAAGCGCCGCGGCTTGGAGAAACAGGGACGTATCGCCAACCGGAAAACAGCGGGCAGGTTCGTATGGTAGACCGTGGACGAACACGATCCTGTACGAGGGGTTGATCCGGATAATCCGATCTGGGAGTTTGAACCCGGTTCCTCTGGCAAATCTAACGTCTCTGAACGAGCCGATAAGCGAGATATCGAGCATATCTCTGCGTTCGACGGCGATTTTCGAACGCTTGGATTCACACTCGTTTCGGAGGCTGTTGGTCATCTCGATGCATGACTGATTCCATATAAGATATCTTAGTATATTGGACCGTCTACCGGAATATAGATGCGATGGACGTGACTGCAATCACGAGGCTTAGCCCGCTCGAGCACTGATCTCACCTCAGCTAATATGGGTGGAGTCACTCGGCCAGTACGCTTACTTGTAGCTGTAGTAAACGCTGGGACGATTGAAGTGAGAGACTATGAAGGCTGAATCTCTCACGTTACGTAATGGTCAGTATACGAGAAATAGGAAAACCTATGGAACTTGTTTCTCTTCCTCTCTGTACCAGGGCCTTTAGCTTAGTCTGGTGAGAGCTCTCGGCTCATAACACAGTCTGACACCGAGTGAGGGCGTGTGGGATACCGAGTGATCACTGGTTCAAATCCGGTAAGGCCCATATATCAGTGGTTCCACGGTTTCGTTGGCGGTGACCCGTGTTTTATGGATCCTCAATGGCGTCAGCGATGCGCTTGAAGGCACGAGTCTGATCACGTAGTTCATCGCGGAGCTGTCGGACTTCGCTTACGAGTTCCTCGTTGCTGGTTTCCTGCCCTTCAGCACCGCTAGGAGGACCACCAGGACCGCCGCCCATCATCCCACCCATCATCTGCGCCATTGGATTCCCGCCGCCCATCATTCCACCGCCACCCATTCCGGGACCACCACCCATACCACCGCCGAACGGACTCTCAGGTGGCTCACCCTCACCGTCACCCTCTTCAGCCCGGTTTTCGCGGATTTTCTCAACACGCTCACGGAAAGATTGTTCCTCAGATCCGTTCTCTGCAGTTTCTTGCGTCCGCCCGTCACTGTTGTCAGGGTCTTCGTCAGCCATACATCTGATTCTCTCCTTTCACTGTAAAAGACTGGCGACTGATAACGGCCCACACTCTACAGATTACATAGCAAGCCGATTGATGATCGAAAAGCCGGTTATAAACCGACTTACAGGTACGTCAGTGAGGGGAGTACCTGTTTGCCCTGGTAGACTTGGCAGATGTCCACGGATGTCTCAAGCGGATTCCCAGAGCAGTTTGATCTTCTGCTTGAAACGTGATAAACAACCCACAAGGGGCATGTGTTACCGTATCATTCAACCGTGAGAGCAGTTATGACGTCCAAGTGGGTGAAGGAAAAGCCTGACCAGCACCGTCCCTAGAAACGATAATCCCGTCACCGGCGATCAACTCATGAATTACCCGAACCGCTATGGCCAGTCATCTTTCCTTCTATCCGTGACAAGAGCTTGATCGGTGTTGACTCCCTCCGATCCAGTATCCTCACCGCAGGAGAACTTTCGACGGAATAGTTCCGGGATGAGAATATTTGTAGATAGGAGCTACTATCTGTTTTAGATATTTAAGACGGGATGAGTAATTAGGTAGTGTATTGTGAAGGTGTTGTGGTATCGGAAGCAAGGATAAGAATGCAGAACAAGAACTGAGAGAAGAGGTATAGAAACTCAGGAAAGAACTGGAAGAAGTTAAGGAAAACCGAAGCGGCGAAGGACATAAAAAGGAGAAAAGCCGGTCCGGAAAATGACCGAAGATACTGTCGAGAGTTCCGGTATCAGCCGGAGAAGGTTCTTGAAAATAATGGGGGGTGGAACAGCCGCCGCAGGAATAACTGCATTGATTCCCGGAGCAGCTGGCTTCGACATCACCTCGAGTGACGGACTGAAATACTTCAACCAGAGTTCGACTGACTCAAGTTTCGAGGTCGATCCTTCCGGAACACTCAACGCCAACAAAATTGCCGGCCACAACGGACCTCTCCAATGGCAGACAGATCAAGACGCACAGAAGCAAAACCTCGAGAACATCGGATCACTCAGTACAGATCAAGGCGTTACCGGAGTGGCTATCTATTTCTCTGATAGCTGTTAGAAACGATGTGCGGAAAACAGAGGATAAGTTCAGAAATCCTCTATTGTTTGTTCCAATCATTTTGCGTTAAATCATCTGTATTGTGCGAATATGTATTGTTCCCGTCTTCATTCTATCATCGAAACGATCTGGGTGAACGAGGATTGAGAGCGGTTGATTGACACTACAGTGTCATCGGCGCTTCGAGTGTGGGATCGGCATCAAGGATCGTAGACAGGGTCGGCTGCACCTGATCAAATTGCTCGGTCGGTTCCACGAGTTCGCGTTCTGAATCATAGTTTATGAGTCCTTTCGAGACCAACTTCGGGATGTGGATATGATATAACGAGAGGCGGATCTCTGTTAGTACGTCCTCAGACGCCTCTGTAATTGATGTCTGATGATTGTACTTGAGGACGGCCTGCGTGAGGTCGTTGAGCGTTAATGACCGCTGTTCTTCTGCGAGCAACCCAAGCACGATCCGACGGTGCTGGTGTTGACACAGGTTGAGTACCGAGTCGAAGGTGCTAGATTCCTCACTCATTATCCTCATTCAGACGACTGACGGTAATCACGCTGACTTTTTCATACACAAACCGGGTTTAAGTCCCCGATCAGGATTGGACTGTCAGGGCAGAGAGCGTGCTCCCGAGGACGTGCTTGATCCCCCCTCGGAGACGGGAGCCGACGGCCTGCTGTGAGATGCCGAGTTCCTCGCCGATGTCATCCAACGTGACCTCGCGCGGGGACTCGAAGTACCCACGCTCGTAGGCAAGCACCAGCGCCTCTTGCTGGGTGTCAGTAAGGACGGCTTCGGTCGCCGTCTCAACCGGCGTGAGTGCGTGCAACTCCGTCAACGTGATCGGGATGTCCAGCTCTCGACAACGTTGTTGAAAGGCTGCGATGTCACTTCGATCATCACCGCGGATATCGAACGTCCACTGTTGGTTTGTCCCGGTGGCCTCGATCAGTGGAACCTCTGTCTCCGCCAGTATGGTTAGCACGTCGTCGTAGTCCATCTCCCACTCGACGCGTAACAGGTACTCGTCCTCAACAGAGTCAACGAGGCGAATGTCCTTCACGCCCGGGTGCTTGTTGAACGCGCTCTCGATGTCGTTGACCTTGGTTCCTCGCACCCAGAAGTACGGGATCACCACGTCCTGTGCGGGGATAAGTCGCTCCAGTTCGACTGTCACGTTCGGCAGTTGGTGGAACACTGTCCCCAAGGGAAATTCGTCTGTCGGAACCGTGAACGTCGCCTCAGTAGCCATCGTCTGTCCCGTAGGTTTCCAGATGTAAAGGTCTGCTACTGATCAACTACCGTTCTCGTGACGCCACTGTTTCCGGACGCCTGGTCTCTCGGCCCAAGAATCGGTACCAAGTGCATCTTGACCCAAACAGTGGGATCACCGATACGGTATCCGAGGTCATTACTAGCTCCCTCTGTACGTAACATCGAATAAAGAAATTGTATTACCAACTACTGGTAGTCCCCAATCGTATCCTCAGCAGGCTGCGTATTCGCCTCAGTTGACTCGGTAAAAGAGACTGTTTCGCCTACCTCTACCTCCCCAGAACTATCGACTTGGATCTTGTAGCCCCGATATTGAAACTTGATTGTTCCATCTCCTCTGGCCGCGCTGGGAGTAGATTGGAACAGTGCGTCCAGAGCCTCTGTATCAATGACGGTGTGAAGCGGTGGGTTCATTTCTACCGGGTTCATCCCCTCCCGGTCAGCTACTTTCTCAATAACTCTCATACTTACTGCCTTCCCCTCTACCATGGCTAGGAGTGGCATAACCTGCTATAAAAAAGTGGATGAGATAGAAGAACATATATCATGCCTGTACTTACCGCTTTCAACAATACGACATAAGACCGATCTCACCCCCTCACCTTCGAGTCGGCAATTCCCGGCTACAGTGTGGAATTTCTAAACGGAAATATGTAACTGGGGAGACTTCCCAAAGTGAAGTGGATTAGATCAGTACTTGTTACCTAACATATTTTTCTCCCACTATCGAGATTCCACTGAAGAGCGATGATGAGTAGTTTATATCTAAACTCTGTATTATAGTGATAACAAAGGCGAATACTACTGCGTGATACAGTCGTGCATGATCTGACTGGATTCCAGCGAGACTTGCTATACGTAATCGTAGGCGCCGAAGAACCGTCTGGACAAGACGTGAAAGACGAAGTGGAAATATACTACAGTTCTGAAATCAATCACGGACGGTTGTATCCCAATCTGGACACTCTTGTAAACAAGGGGCTTGTCGAAAAAGGGCAACTTGATAGACGAACAAACTATTATGTTGTCAGCGATGATGGACTCGAGATGATCGAACAACGCCGAGAATGGGAAGAACAATATCTGTGATGTTCTGCTTGCTCTGTTGAAAAAGCACCATTTGACGTGGAACAGCTGTTCATCACAAATGCGTAGTTATCTAACCGGACGTTTCAGCTCTGTGCCTGGTTCTGAATAAAGAAATTGTATTGTCAGTTACTGCTATCGTGTCCTCATCGAAGTGTTACCCATCGATTCCGAACTCGTCTCGCCGCAGCTTGCGCTTCTCTGTTTCTGTACGCTGATCGTAGTGTTCCTTCATTGTCTGAACCGACATATCGACCCGATCTGCAACCAATTCTTCCCGATGCCCCTCATCCAATAGATACGTCACACTGGATCGGCGGAGATCGTGCGGGGCAATACTTGACGGGTAGCGCGCGGCGTGCAAACGGGTTGTGGCTTCACACTCAGTGATTTTTCTATTGTGTGGGCATTCATTGGTGTAGTCGCATGGACGAGTGATCTGGTTGATATGATCTCGAAGGTTTGAGTGACTGACGCGTCCGTGTTCAGTAGTGACGACCTGTTGCCGTCGTTCGACACGTAGTCTCGCCGTGAAATAAACCGCGACTACCCTGACAACTTCGAGCCTCGAGAACTAGGAGTCAAGACGATCTCGAGCTCGAATAGGTACTATCTCAATTCGAAAGTCGTGGACTCAGTTTCGCTGACCTTTCCACTGATCTTGTCGTGGATGGTTAACTCTGCATGTTACTCGCCTTCAGGCCAGTCATTTCCGGGGTCGAAATAGAAGCTTTGTCCGTAGGAGAGTTGACCGTCACCGTCAATCAGTTCTGATTTCGTATTGGAGAAATCCACCTGCCGAACGTTTTCCGGTCCACAGAGCTCTTACTGATAGGTGAACTCTAGTTCGACATCATGGACATGGTTATCGAACTGGAACGTGCTCCAATTCTGCTCATCTATTAACCCGGATTCAATTTCATTCTCATCAAGGTCACCGGGCTTTTCCCACTCGCTCACGAGTCCAGTCTTCTTGACTACTGGTTCGCCTGGCGCCTCATCGCTGCTATCTGGGTGAAGCTCATCGCCCTTTCTCTCCACCAAGCTATTATCGGCCTCATCACTGCCGCATTTTCCGTTGCCATCACCGTTCCCGTTACCGTTCCCATCAACTAGTATCGTCGCTTGAGCAGCCGGCAATGATCGTCGAGAGTGGCGGCTCCGCTTCCCAGGAAGAGCTTCCGTCGGCCCATGTGACTACAATTTGACGATCTCGTGATGGTATTCCCTCCGTCGGAAGTTACTACTGTGCTGCCAACTGTCGAGCACAGCCGAGTCGGTTGACAAGCTCTTCCCTTGGTTCGCCCCCAAGATATTCGCAGATATCCATGTATCGTTCGAGAAGCATCCGTTCGTCGACGTATCTGCCCTCTTTTCGGTAAATAATCCCAAGTTGTTCGTAGTACCACTTCGGTGGTGCCGAGTAATTGTTTGCCCTCGCTTCAGCCACTGCTTGGTCAATACACCACAGTAGCAGTTCCTCGGCACCTTCCTGATCGACGAGTCCGATGAGATCGTCACCATCGATGAGCTTCACGTTGAGATCGTCGGCTAACTCCTTGGCGTTTCTCGAGTAGGACGACGTCGTTACCACGACTACCTTGTCTACGTTGTCTTCCTGGTGCTTAAGGCTCGAGTACTGCTGGATCGCGGGGCTGCCCACCTTGTTCCCTTCACCGTAGCGCTTCGCCTGGATCAGTGCCTTTTGATTATATGGCGTTGTTTTCTTCGCCCGGACGTCGATCCCCTTGTCGTTCGACGCGGTCGACACCTCGCAGTCCCAGCCCATAGTTTCCCAGAGATCCGCGACAAAGTGCTCAAACTCATAGTCATCCATGGACTGGAGCTTTTGTTTGATATCGGTATCATCAGGGAGTACGGCGAGATCCTCACCACAGAAGCGACAGAACCGGCTGCCATCTTCTTTCTCCTCCCCACACGACGGACATTCCATGTTGGTCTATCTAAGTCGTTAGTTCAAAAAGAGTGACTACCGGACTGATTCTACTACTCGGTCTCAATCTGGAGCACGTCGATGGCCTTAGCGGGACCGATGTCATGATCAATATGAACTCACGTATTGCAGAAACGCCGGCCAGAGGCCAGCGTTGAGCCCCCATCCAATGTCAATGGGTATCGACTTGGGTGGGTCCGAGATCGAGAGACAATATGGCAATTGGCTTCACGTTGGAACGTGGTTCGATCTCGGAAGGCGAGGGAACGTCTGTCTCGGGTCGGGCGGATCTTGTCGGGCAACGACTGAATCCTCCTCACCTCGCCAGGTAGATCATTCGAGTATCGCTGATTAAGGCCTATGGCCATATAAGCAGGTAACACCGATGTTACCGGCTAGAGTAACATCGCTGCGGCTTCGTATATAGGACCCTGCTGGCCGCTGCTAGTCTGGATCACTCGTAGAAGGGATGGGGGAGGGGGTCGAGGGTACGCTGGCAGGGGCACCGCATAGTACGGTGACCTGCTGTATTCTTGTATAACGGGAATGTGGGGGATAGGACTGTCTCCAAAGTAAATTGGTGTCTCGAGAAAACGCCGACAGGGGATGTCAGCGTTAGAGCCCCCACCTTTTCTGATGTGTCTCAGAGGGGTGGGACCGAGACCGGTGTGTTTGACAATTTGGCTATTGGCTTCACGGCGGACCGGCCTCGGCAGGCAAGGGACAGTAAGTCTTGGATCGGTAGATCCTCTCTGACAACGACTAAACTCTCCCTCCCCACCTTTTCCTTGTTATCAGCATGATATTAACTCATTGGCCAATTGATACTGTCCGGAACTATTAATGGTCATGGCCAATAACAATCGAATGCCTCCGATCCCCCTTCCCCCTCCCCTCCCCTTCCCTCGGAGGCCTACATCCATCCCCACTACGTTTTCAAGACAGTCTCGGAAGAATCGGAACCACCCTAGACAGAGGTAAGATGGACTATGACCGTTCTCTGGGTATGCACGACTATGTTCAGCATGAGTCAAGGTGGAGCCTCCGACCTCAAGGGGCGAGGTGCGTACGTGTCAAGGGGGGTAGGGTGGGTGTCAGTGAAGTGCTTCTAGTGGGGGTGTTCGGCTTACACGCCATCCAGCAATGGCTGCTGCGATGGTTCCAATGATTACAGCGATTGCCAGTGCTCCGCCGTAAATCCAGGGTGCGGTTTGTACAAGTCCTTCAAAGCCGACAACGGATGTCAAGCCTGTTCTGCAGGTCCGGGATCGGTTTCCCCCGATACAAAGACAGCTACGGCGACAGCGAACAGTGTGATCGATGTGACAACAGCCAGAAGCCGCCGAAAACAACTTTCACTGGTTTGATCTGTGGTGACGGTTTCTTTGCCGCCGTCTTGATCGTGCTCGATGTCTTCGATCGCCTCATCAACTTCTTCCTGAGTTGCCTCCGTGAGATCCGTCTTTTCCACGTTCACTCCCCTCTCCCAACCTCTACTCTACATCACAGACTAAAATAGTTTCTTATTTGAATTATATAGTTAGTTGCTATAACCGATCGGTACACTATTGTTTTCGATATCTGTTGGGCATACCAGGAAACCGCTAGTCTCCGGCCACTGTTAGCTGTACCTGAGACCAGGAAGCCCCCCTCCTTCTTTCAACAAGGCTGGGGCGAGTAGCCCTCGAGCACGGTAGGATAGTTCACGGCACCGGTCCTATCGAGTTAACCATTAACCGGAGACTATCCAGTACAGAAGAAATACTGCAGTTGATAATGTTCATCTTTCCATTAGTATCTCGGCCATAACAATGGATGGAACTGGTAACTGTTGATACGTGGTACCGCCCCTACCAGATAGAGACGGGATCTAGTGACCAGCTATGGTCTGGTAAGCGGGATGGACCATGAGAGAGAAACCATGAAACTTGCACTTATCGGCTTCGGTCAAGCAGGCGGAAAGGTCGTCGACGAGTTCTTGGCGTACGACGAAGGAATCAACGGCGGCTTCATCGAATCAGCAATCGCGGTCAACTCAGCGACGACTGATCTGAAAGGACTTGAAAACATTCCACAGGAGGACCGTGTTCTCATCGGCCAGGCACGCGTGAAAGGACACGGTGTGGGTGCCGACAACGAACTCGGCGCGACAGTGACCGAGGAGGATATCGACGAGATCCAGGGAGCGGTTGACCGGATCCCGATCCATGAAATCGATGCCTTCCTCATCGTCGCCGGAATGGGTGGTGGAACCGGCTCCGGTGGAGCGCCGGTACTCGCAACCCACCTCAAACGGATCTATAGCCAGCCTGTTTTCGGCCTAGGCATTCTCCCGGCGATGGACGAAGGCGGAATTTACACGCTCAACGCTGCCCGGTCGTTCCAGACGTTCGTCCGTGAAGTGGACAACCTGCTCGTCTTCGACAACGATGTCTGGCGCAGTGCCGGCGAATCGGTTGCCGACGGTTACAGCCAGATCAACCGTGAGATCGTCGAGCGGTTCGGTCTCTTGTTCGCCGCGGGCGAGGTCGGACAGGGGGACCAGATCGCCGAGAGCGTCGTGGACTCTTCGGAGATTATCAACACGCTTCAGGATGGTGTGTCGACCATCGGTTACGCAAGTGAAACGGTGAATACCTCGAGCGATGGAATCCTCGCATCGTTTAGGGACGATACCGGTTTCGATAAAGGAACTGCAACAAACCGGATAACAAGTCTTGTGCGTAAGGCGACGCTTGGCCAGCTGACACTTCCGTGTGATGTTGGAAGCGCGGACCGCGGACTCGTCGTTGCAACCGGGCCGCCAGAGAAACTAAGTCGAAAAGGTGTCGAACGCGGCCGCCAGTGGCTCGAGGACGAAACCGGTAGCATGGAGATCCGCGGCGGCGATTATCCGATGCCCCACCGTGACGAGGTCGGTGCAATTGTGCTCCTGTCCGGTATCACTGACGTTCCCCGTATCGACAATCTTCAGCAGGTCGCGATCGAAGCACAGGATCGAACCGAAACCCTGCAAGCCAATGCCGACGACGAACTTGCCTCTCTCGTCGATACCGGTGGGGAGCTTGATGCCCTGTTCTGACGAAGCACTCTGAGGGCCTCTGGAGGTTTTCTCCGCAAAACTGTATCAGTTAGGTCTGTTGATCTTCCTAGATACATTCCACTATTGGAACCATTCTCAGTGTAATTAGTAGTTATAAAAACAATTAACTGACTTATTATTTCATGTGTGGACACGTTTTTGCCAAGCTATCTACTGAGACGTTTATACTGATTATCGCGTTCGCATTCATGGCTTCAAACGCGGCCGCGGAACTAACCGTCTACGAAGACGATTCAGTGACCATCACCGGATCCAACTCTACAGTGACCTGGGGACAGGACTACTCATTCGACGTTTCAAACCTTTACTTCGCCAACTCAGTCCTGGGAATCGGCGATGACAGGAATATTAGTGTGGTCTCGGACACCGTTACGGGAACCAGCTCCATACTGGAAGAGTACGATCTTTCCACGCCTTTAGTAGGCGATACCGTTCTAAAAATCGAAACGGAGGCAGTAACAGGATCCACCGTCGGCTACCAGTTCACCGGCATTCCAAGTATAACGGACGGACAGTACCGGTTATACATGGATGGTGAACCGAAGGATGTCTATAGCTCAGGCGGTCTGATCACATGGAGCCAGAGTTCGTGGAACTCCGACCACCGTTTCACACTATTCTATGTGTCGGAGGAACCGGTTGTTCAGGATCTCAGTCCGGAAGGCAGGAACGTAGAGCCCGGAAGTACTGAACTAGCCGTTGACGTTGAAGACGATTCAGGCCTCGTCGATATCGGTTTCTACAGGGAAGATAACTCGGTGATCGAGAGCCTGAACTCTGTAGAGCCAGGCGACCACTCCATTATGTGGGAGACAGGAAGTGAACGAGAGTTCAACTGGTACGTTAACGTTTCTGACGGATTGAACACGGTCACAAGCAGAAAAGCAGCGTTCACGACTATCGACCTGGAGCTGGGATGGAACGATACCTCGGAGAGTGAGAACGGTTTCAGGATTTACAGCAATACTACGGGCGGGTACAGCAGGATCGGGACGGTAGGGGAGAACGTTGAAAGCTTCACGGATACAGCCAGCGATCTCGAGTTCGGGAAACATATCTGTTACCGTGTAACATCCTACAACCGGTTTGGAGAGTCACAGCCGTTGGAGGGGTGTGTGACGCCGTGAAAGGGATTTCGCCGATCATCGCAACGGTCCTGTTGACCGCGTTCACAGTAAGTGTAGCAGTAGTCACAGCCCCGTTTTTCACCGATACACTCGAGTCAAGCCTGGACGGAGTCGAAGACCAGCAAGATGTTCTACTGGAATCGATATCAGCACGGCTCGATATACGTGACGCAGTATACAACACTCAGGACGACTTCCTGAACCTGTCCATCCAGAACACTGGCGAGACCGAACTCGCCAACTTCTCCGTCACGGTGTTCGCTGACAGTCCGGTCCAGGAACAGTTCACGGAACCACTTGACACGAACGAGATTACAACCTTTACTATGGCCACACCTGGAACCAGTAACGTAGACAGAGTGGAGGTCGCCTCCTAACAGTTCTCGGCCATGGATGAGTTCGACCTCGAAGACTCAGCCGTAGGCACACCGCCATCAACACCTGAAGGAATCACAATCAACTGAAACATATTCTCTGTCAGACATAGCAGTAAACTTCCTTCACCTCTGGCTTGTCTAGCGGCTCAGGCTTGAGGAAACGGTCTTAGCGCCGTGAATCCGGTGAAAACGTCACATGACCACCGGATTTCAATAGCTTTTCTTACAGAAACATTCAATAATATTCACCGCTGTTATCCATCAACCTGGAGAAGGACCGGGACGACTACCCACGAACAAATTCCGGGTAAAGTAATCAATTTGTCATATTCAGAAGAACTTATATGACTCTCGCACAATCAACTTGTAAGCCAGATTGCGTACGGTAACTACCAATGACAGGAACCAGTGCACAAATCAAGGAAGAACGGGTGTTAATCATCGACGATGAGGAGAGGCTCACTGACGTCTTCTCGCAGTGGCTGTCGGACCAGTATCAGGTCGAAACAGTCTGTGATGGACGTGAGGGTCTTTCCAAACTGGACGATGAAATCGATGTGGTACTTCTTGACCGGCGTATGCCGAATCTGAACGGTGATGAAGTGTTGGAGCATATACGGGAGAAGGGGTACCGGGTCAAGGTCGCGGTAGTGTCCGCGGTCGACCCCGACTTCGATGTGATCGGTATGGGTTTCGATGAGTACTTGGTGAAACCTGTGAAGAAGGATGATATCCGAGAGGTTGTTGACAGGCTTGTGAGTAGGACGGATTATGAGGAGGACACGGAGGAGTTAAGCCAGTTGCTGGCAACCAAAGCCGTGCTGGAACAGGAGAAACAGGAGTCCGAACTCGAGACAAACATGGAGTACCGGGAACTGCAACAAAATATATATGATCTGCAGAAGGATGTTGATGAAACGCTTGACGGGTTCACCCACGAGGACTACCTCGCCGCGTTCCGAGATATAGACGTGAAAAATGGTTCATGAAAGTCCGTACCTGTTTACAGTCAATGAATCGGAGCAGCCAAGCCAAAAACTGATACGTGTCGTAGGCTCCCTGGTAAACGCCTCCCGCGGCGAACTGGACCCGGTTCAAAACATTATCGACCCGGAGCTTTTGGACAACATCCGGCACAGCCGAAGCGATGTCTCGTTCTCATTCAGGTACGAAGGATACGACGTGACCGCACACAGCGACGGACGGATAGTGCTCAGGGACCCCGCCTCGATCTATGCACAGCTCGACAACCTTTCCAACACGCTTCACATGTCCTCCGGAGATGAAGACAAGATCTGCGCTGACCTATTACAGCAGTACCCTTTCGACCATGAGAACGTTTTAACTGTGGTGTACGGCCAACATCCGGACCACTCAATAGAGCCTATTCTCCAGCACGGGACGAAGCCACCGGCCAATAACAAAGTGATATCAGTGACTTCTGAAGGCAGTGAGCCGGACAGCCAGCTCTTCAATGTGAAAACAGACCTAGTCGATATGAATATGGAGGACGGCTTCTCCCGCCTAGGGAAGGAAATCCTTCAAACAATCGGGGACTGGACATCAAACCCGTATAAAACGGTTCTCTGCTTCCGCTCCATCGAAGCAGTTATAGACCGGACAGATATTGAGACCGGATTCAAGTTCTTCCATCTGTTGACTGAAAAAATCAGCTCATCCAACGTCACGGCACACTACCACATCAACTCCAAAACCTGTGACGACATGACCATAAACGCGTTAACACCCCTGTTCGACGCAGTAGTCTATGAAGACGGCAACTTCACCATCTCCAAGTAAGAATAGGATCTCCGAAACGTTGGTTGTTGACTATTACTCGTACGCTGATGAAAAGGGGGGTTAGTGAACCCCCTCGTATGCTACTACACAGCCGATCGAGGCGCTGATTTAGTTGGATGCCAGTGCTCCGATCTGCCTCCAGCCAGTGTCATCCGGAAGCAGATCAAGCGGAGCTGCGTTACTCATTCGCATAGTAGTTAGCCCGACTTTTGCATGGTGGTTTGAGAGTATGGAGATACAGGATATTTTCTGGAAGTAGTCCTACCGGAGTTCGAGAAGCAACCCTTGTCTGCAGAGCGCTCTATTCGCACACGTAGTTGGTTCAGTACAGGTGGACGATGTAGTGCAATAGGGTTGAATATGTGTTTATACTGCTAAAAAGTGTGGAAAATCTAGGTGCTGAGAACATCGCTTTGGTAGAATCACACCTGTTCTTCTTTATTCTCTCTATAGGCGTATATATCGGTCATAGTAACGAACAGGTTGGGAGAATACTAACCGGTGGAATGCAATGGAAGGCCAGCATGCTAATGAATTGCCGCGGGAGTACGATGCTCTCACTGTCGGTATTGCGTTGTATGACCCTAAGACGGGGATAATTCTTGACACGAATAACCGCCTAGAATCGATCATGGGGTACCCGGTGGACCGCCTCCGCGAGATACCGATTGAGAGATACACTGCCAACTCTTATTCGTTTTCAGAAGCAGACTTTATTAACCGACTTCGTGCGAGCGCTTCCGGAAACCCGCAACAGTTCAAGTGGCGTATTAAACGGGGTGATGGTGAACTTATTTGGACTCGGATTCGGCTATCACAGTTTCCCGGCGGTAGCCAAGAGAGAGTCTTTGCAGAGATACATGATATAACCGATTACTACGACATGAGTCATCGGGCTGAGTTGTTTTGGCGACTACTCCGCCATAACCTACGGAATGAGGCGACGCTCATTCAGGGCAGTGCTACACAGATTAGAGATGACACCGAGAGCAGCTTTGTGGGTGCGGCCGCTGAGACGATCCAATCTGGAGCGGCAGAACTTGGAAACATAGCCGAGTCGGTGAAGGAAATCGAACAGTCAGTAGACTCAACCGACACACAGCGAGTTTACCGAAACGTAGCTGACACTGTTGAAGAAGTGACGACTACTATTGGAACCGACTATCCGTCGGCAGAGATCACTATCGAAGAGAAGGAAGAGATGTGGACATACGTCAATAACGGGTTTCGGACTGCTCTTACTCACGCGCTTGAGAACGCGATAATTCACAACGAAAAGACAGATCCATTCGTCAAGGTTGAGATTGGTCCGTCACCGAACACCGGTCGGGTTGATATCCAAATCAGCGATAGGAACCCAGAGATACCTGATGTCGAAACCAATCCCCTATTTGACCTCGAGGAAACTACCAGTACATCTCACGGGTCCGGCGTCGGCTTGTTCGTCATGAAATGGTGTGTCGAATCACTCGGCGGTGAAATAGAATTCGAGAGACGGACTCCGAAAGGCAACACTATCCACTTTTATCTGCCCCCGAAGGAATCAGTTGAAAGCGCCCCATAGCCTATCACTAACGGATTTCACCACCGGATGGTTAATTTGCTGGATATACACGCGATATGTTCATGACGGTTCTTACAATATTACTGGTATCTGATGGAAGTTACAGCGGTAAGTCCGTATCTGTAGTGGGAAGTAGTCTCACGAGAGCTAATGTATGAAGAAGAGGGTTTAAACGGGGTCATATAGACCAGTATCTCTTCTACCCATATTCCGGATGCGGCTACCCCAAACCAGTCAGAAAGCAACCCTGGAGGGAATCCCTGACACAGTGAACTACCATCCTACTCACTTGAAGCTATCACTGCTCGTTCCTTGAGGATGGAGCTTCCTGTTTCAACGATGAGTTTAGCAGAGACATCGGTACTCCCTGTAGATGTCACTCTTGGATGTTTTCGGAGATCTGTTGGAGGAGTTTGTTTGTACTCAGTGAGGCGGTGAGCTGTATTCGTTCGAGACAGGTCATTTTGTCGAAGGCGTTTTTATACCGGTTGACTGTGCCCCGTGAGACCTCGAGCTCTTCAGCAGTCTCTGCCTGGCTCATCCGTGTGACCGCATCGATGTACTGGGCTGTAGTCTCTTTCGTAAGCCCATATTTTTCGAGTATGTCCTCAACATTCATCGCTGGGCTAACTGGAGGATCTGCTCTTTTCCTGGGGGAAGTGGTGGAGCATGTAGTAGTGTCCAGTGATTTTGCTTTGTTTCCTTGCTTCTTGGCTGCGTCGACAAATCCTTGGGATTTGAGGGTGCGGCTCCACTGCTTGACGAACTTTTGGCCTGACTGTAACCCGTTTTTGTCGTGTCGGTGGATCCCTTGGCTCTGTGTATACCGGATAGGAATCCACTCACCGTCCTTGACTTTGAAGATGATTTCAGGGCAGGCCTTTACTTCGCCCATCCGTCTATAGTAGTGGCCGACGATTACATGGTTTCCGTCGACCTTTTTTATGTTTAGCTCTGGGAAGTCTCCGTTTTCGACAGTGATTTCCTGGTTGACCTCGAGGTCATCAACTGAGTCAACCTCGAGCTGCTTTAAGATCTCTCTGATCAATTTCACTGTTGGATCTTACTTCTGTTTATCCGATTTTTGTTGAGGTACCAGAGCATAGTTTCAGTGATGTTTTTCCGGCTGTATTGTACTCAGACAGGTGGGGTGTTCGTATATCCCAGTAGATCACATGACTATTACCTAACTATACTTATCGAAGATATAGTCGGAGGTATTTAAAATTACCTGTCACCGCATCAATGAAGCCGGAGCTCAAGGCCGTGATCAGCGGATCCATGCCGGAAAACAACAACGCCGTCGCCGCAGCCATAAGCAAGTATCCCGTGTTCGTTTCGACCCGCACTTCACACACCGAAAGTCACTATGCAGATTCTGTTGGTATGGTAATTGTTTTACCGTAGTGTTACAGACATGGACACCATGATTGGAAATAACCTCTATACTGGGGGAAGTTTTAGTGCGGTTGTTGCAGTTGATCTCGAGGGTCGGTGATTATGGTGGAGGTGCCTGAGGACGTTGACGGGTTCAGCCACCTAATTGAGCATATCCAGGACGCGGTTGTCGGTTTTGAACTGGTGGGATCCGAGCCAGAAGTTCGGTGGGTGAACGAAGCTTTTGTCGATCTATTTGGTTACAGCCGTGACCAGATCGTCAATGCCCGGCTCAACAAGTATATCGTCCCAGAGTGGTTAAGACGTGAGGCTGCCGCACTCGATAAGCGGACGGATGACGGCGAGGTCAACTATCAGCGAGTGCAGAGACAAACCTTTGATGGCCTCCAAGAGTTCTTGTACCGTGGAATTCCGTACGACAGTGATAGAGTTGACGGGTTCGCGGTGTATACGCCACTGACCAAGGTATCACGGCAAGAACGCCAGGTACAGGTGCTTAACCGTGTTCTTCGACATAATCTTCGAAACCAGGTAACGGTCATTGAGGGAAACGTCGATCGGCTTATCGAACGGCTGGACCGGTCAGACGACAGAACAGATGAGATCGCGACCGATGCGCGTGAATCAATCAGCAACCTACGGAACCTTTCCGAGGAGGTCGGACAGATACACCAGATCTTGGGGAGGCCGCCTACCGGAGATAACAGGGTTGATCTCATGGCGGTTCTTGACGACACCGTTGAGGAGTTCCGGAAAAAGTATCCTTCGTCCGTTATCAAGACAGATATACCCCCTACACTGTTTGTACGGGCCAGTTCCAACATCCGGACTGCAGTTGAGGAGTTAGTTGAAAACGCTGTGGAGCACAACCCGGCAGACCAGTCCCATATCTGGATTTATACACAGCCGGTGGTCGAAGACGAGTGGATCGACCTCGTTATTGATGACGATGGACCTACAATCCCCGAATCGGAACGCAAAGTGATCGCTGACGGTGCCGAGATCACATCCCACCAGCACGGAAGCGGTCTCGGGCTCTGGCTTGCCAAATGGACAGTTGAAAAATCCGGGGGACAACTGTTGATCGGCGAGAGCTCCCTCGGCGGAAACAAGTTACGGATACGGCTCCAAACCTTTGAGTGACATCCTCCTCTCCCTACTTGCTTCCTGCTTCCGGCGCGGACACTGAAAGCCCCCGCACTCGTTGAGGAAGGGGCATCTGCCTTGACCGCCTTAGGGGAGATAACGGTCGGTTCCTAGGCGGTTACCATCCACGTTGTACTCGATGAATAGCCCCACTTCTCGATCTCAAGTTTGGTATCGGCCTGCTGTATAGCTGGAATGTTTGTTCCTACCTCTGTCGGAGTTAACCCAAACTCATCTGCAATATACCGTGATTTGAAATATGCTTGGTCAGTGGTATGACTCCGGAGGTAGGTAAGGATCCGATATTGTTTTTCTGTCAAATTTTTCCCTGTCTCGCTCCCCGTCCAGTTCGTTTGTATCCCCGTCACAATCATGCTATCCTGAGTATAGAGGTTTGTTATTAATTGGCTACTCGTAGACTATCTAATGGATGCCACTCCGTACCAATGCGTTAATATCGAATGGGTAGTCATTCCACGTACCGGTTCAGGCTGTGACCCTGCTTCCTCAAGATATGGATCTCATCGTTTGTAGACCGTCTCTGCTGTCGATTTGCTTAGGGTCATCTCACAACGACTTTTCCTTTCACGGAATCGAATTATTTCGGGAGTAGTGGTGAACTCTCTTCTCTTCCTATCAGAAATCCAATATTGACTGTCGCAACGGAGACCAAAGGGTGGCCGACCAGAGCTGTCACCACATCATCCATCGCGGCTTAGGCTCAGTACCTCACAAAGCGTTACCAGCTAATTCGATCTGAGTCTCCAGTTTCGTCCTGACGAGTCATCACGAGTGGGTGAACTACGCTGATCGAAGAGGGAACTGTCGCTGTCGGCGGCGATCAGCCGCCGACGCGACGGCGTTGCCACTCACGAACAGGGCTTCCTCGGTCGGTGGTTACCGGTGGAACCGATCGTCCGGTAGCCGATTTGCGGGGACGGCCCGACGCACCGCGAGGGCCGTCCACGCTGCCCGTCGGATCATGTTGATGAACTCCTTGAACGGCCAGGACCAGAGGCGACGCCCGCCACGGCGGGGCGTCGCCACATACTCCCAGTGTAGATACCGCCAAACGTTCTGCAACAGCAGGCTCACCACGACGTACAACAGCCGTACGACCGGATCTTGCGTCGATGTTGTCGCGATACTCTGTTCGGACAACCGGTAGCTGGCCTCGATACCGAAGCGTTTCGCGTAGTGGTATCGAGCGTTTCGTGGCGTGTCGATGAACGGCGCGTCAGCGGCGTAGCCGTGACGCGCCACGCCGTGTTCGTCGTAGCGTCCGTTCTGGTAGGTACAGTCGATGTAAACGGGAAACTCGACGGTCCAGCTGTGACTGTCGAGTTTCGCCGTCAGATCGTGTTGGATGACGCGACTCCAGCCTTTGGAGAGTTCCTGCTTGATCGTCCTTCCCCAGCGGACGATCGGCATCACGTAGGCGTGGTTGTGCGCCTGAAGCAACGTGAGACACTTGCTGTCGTAGAATTCTCGATCAAGATAGACGGCCTCGACCTCTGCGTCGAGGCCGTCGAGTACACCGAGAAACTCCGCAAGGACGCTACTGGCAGTGTCGCCGTCTTCGAGACGGCGCACTGCCAGCGTGAATCGCTTGTTGGTCACACGCGCGTAGAGTGTGGCGTACGCGTGGAATGCGGTGGTTCCACGTTTCGCTTCCGAATGATAGAGACCGTCTGTCTCGTCCTCGTCACCGTAGTAGGGCCGCAGGTGGAGGTCTGCACAGACCTCCACCTGCTCGGGAAGTACGTCGAGAACGTCCTTCTGAAGCAGCTTATTGCCAATTCGTTCGACCGACTCCAAGTCGAACTTCTCGCGGAGGTGGTACAGAACCGTGTTGTGGTGGGGTGAATCTTCGCTCTTCTCGCAGAGTGTCGAAACCGAGGTCCCGTCGGCGCATGCGCCGACGAGGACCTCGTGAACGTCTTCAGACGTTGTTTCGGCGTTGGGAGCGAGATCAAGCTCAACTTCCTCGTCAACACGATTGACGAGGAAGTTAAGAACCTGGTCTTCGTGGATTGAATCGTCTGCTTGCGGGGTATTAGGCACACCATTGGCAAGCAGACATCCTTCCTAGTCACTTACTATTTAGTGGAGACTCTCGGGTTCATCCCGACTGCATCAAGTCGCTTTGTGAAGTACTGAGGCTTCGTTATTAAGAGGCTCTCTAGCCTATTGTATGCTAACCGAGACGGTCTACTGCCCTATCCCAATGAGACAGTATCGGGATTCGCCTCTTCGCCATGGAAGGCACCCCTTCTATTTCCACGTCACTGTACTGCGCGGGTGTTCTTCGTGAACGCGGTTGCCGTCTTGGTAATAGTTCCGGAAGTGCAAAGCAAAAATCCCTCCTTCAGGGCGGGGAGGATGTCAATGCATTCGTCGTGTTCGTAATCGCTACGTCTTACCAGTTGTGGGTGAACTGGTGGCCCGTCGTTTGGGCCCTGCGAGCCTAACGAAAGGTCGGAGGCTCCACTGTTAACTATGCTGATAGAATAGGGCGAAGTCGAAGTGGGGTATCTGGTGGGGACTCTCCGTTACCGACAACGCCGTTCCAGGCTATGGGTGCCGCCGATCACAGTCATGCAAGCCCCTTACGGCCGTGGCGGCCTGTTTACCAGTCTTCCCAGGTCATAAAGGAGGTTGGGACTGTACAAGATCCATAATCCGCTAACGAGGAACGGGGCTCCAATAAGGAAGATAATCGGGTCATGTTTGAGAAGTGACCCGACGACAATACTGAGACCGAAGCCCAGATGTAACAATCCAAGTGGATACCGCTTGTTCATTAATCGTCATATGTGATTTCGTGATGAAATATATTGCTCTCTGTTTCAAAATACGGAAATATGTCTGGCCTCTGGGTGCAGCACTCGTCGCACCGCCGATGCTCTTCCTGCTGGGAAAAAACGGAGAGGGGGACCCTCTTGATAGATGTATAACTACTCCCTGGCCGCGCCACTCACAGTGGGCTTTATATTATCTACATAGAATTTCCTTCTATAATTATGCAGAATTAAAAGTGTAATTATGGGTAGTGGGAAGAGGCAACAGTCCTGGAAAGGAGGACAAGTATTCTGTCTCCGTAATCCTTCAACTATTACCTAATTCCATCTACAGTGAATAATCATAATACTTTGAAATATGGCTGCAAGAGGTGAACTATACATGGCAAAGAAAGGATTTGCGTTTGATTTAGAAGATGAGGTCTATGGCTACGGCATGCTCAACGTCCATAAAAACTGTTTGATCGATCTACCGGAAACAAGTGGAGAAAAACTACGTACGGACATTCAAATCACAGAAGATGCGGAGGAGAATATTCTCAAGAAAATCGCGGATCATTACGATTTGGATGATGTAAGCCATCTAAAAGTGGTCGAAGTCCGGCTGTCAAACAGTTTGGATGAGAAAGCGGTAGAGGAACTACCGTGAAACCATTTCGGAAATGAGAAAGAGTTAATCAGGGCGTCAATCGGAATGTGAGTAGTTGTTTCGAAATTCTCCTCCATCGGATGGTGAACGAATTTGAAATAAGCCATCAGAAGTAGAGTGCCTAATCGGGAACAGTATATCTAGTAGATATATTAATACTGGTAGAGCTATAAGAATCTATTAGCGGGGGAAAGGATTTGATCGTGAAACTCAAATCACGGTCACTTCCGAGATATCCCCTCGCGGTCCCGACCCCGAGATCACCTGCCCGTGAAGCCAACTGCCACATTGGCTCACGCACCCGATCTCGAACCCACCTTCATTGAACGTCAGCTCCCAGGGAATGGGAGGCTCCAACGCCGACCACCCCAGTCGGCGTTTCCGTCACAACAAATAGAATAATGCAATTTGAGACAGACTGAGCCGTATCTGCTTTGTCCTTTTCAATACGTCTGTCTGGAAGTGCTTCGTAGGATCGACTGCAGTATCTCAGTTTATTACCGTCTGTAAGGTTAATTAAGCAATCACCGGTTCAAAACCGATAAGGGCCGTCAGCATCCTTCACTGTCATGTTTTTCTCGATAAAGAACAGCTCTGATAATCACTTCTGTTGATTGCCTTCTGCATCTAGTTGTATGATTCGATAATATTATATCAGAGCACGGCATGAGGAGGAGTTGCATGATTGGAACTATCACTCACGAAACCAGAAGCCAGTGCCTCACCAATGACGTCCTGTTCGATATTCTTTCACACGAACGGCGGCGGTTCGCCCTATATTGCCTCGAGAGATATCAGACACCGATGGCGCTTGCCGATCTGGCTGATGAAGTAGCACGGTTGGAGTATGATGCCGCTACACTTCCTCAGATCCCAGGGGAAGATGTGAAGGAGATCTATCTTGATCTCTACCATTCACATATTCCGAAGATGGAGGATGCCAGTCTCATTAAGTACTCTCAAGAAGAAGACATGGTGAGTCTCAGATATGAGTTCTCGGATCTAAACTTGGGAGAATTCATGTGAACTATTCAGAGTGGTCATGTTGTTCAACGACTTCTCCAAAGGCCACGTTTGGCCTGATGCTCTTGATCTTGATCGTTACCCGTTCATTCACTTCAGTGTCTGGGACGATAATCACATATCCTCGTTCGACGCGAGCAATACCGTCTCCCTGTTCACCGATATCTTCGATATCGACAGCACGTTGCTCACCTACCTCAACAGGGGGTTTAGGTCCTGGATCTGCCCGATCTTGTTTCTGAGTCTGGTCCTGTTGCTCCGGCTGCTCCTCTGCTGATGCGGTATCAGTCTGTAGTACCGCTGCACTATACATATTGTCTGTCTGTACTTGGCCTTTGGTGACTTCTTGGTCTGGAACTTCGATGATGTAGCTGCCGTCTTCTTCTTTTAGTTGTGCGGTGAACAGGCAGAGCAGGTTATCTGGTACTTCCATGGAGAAAAATTCTCTTATCTATAATAGGGTTCCATGATCAACTTGGTTCTATCGGTGGCAGCACCCATTTATAGAATATATGACGGTCTGAAATGTTACTATCAAGCTTTACAGCTATCTGTGGACAACCCAATCCGAATTTCTTCGCGCTTCAGGGGCCATTTATTGAATTGGTTCTGCTGCTGACTGCTGTCGGCTTATGGGAACTCAGATGGCCTGCGTGGGCGCTTACTGTGGTGACATCCGAAGCTATAATCTCACGAGATATGCTCCAAATCACAGCACTAACACTTGATTCACTACCGTTCATGTCTGACCTTATTGTGATCTATATGTTCTTCAAAGAGGATTGATACATTCAAAGAGCCTGGGTCTAACCTGCACACTACATCACATAAAGTCTGTTAACAGGTGCGTGTGTCCCATTTTGAACTCTATAATTACTGTGGAAGTCAGCCAAGATCAGGGTGAATAGAACAGACTTCCGTGATCTGTATAGAGATATCAACCACCAGTAAAGCAGAAATCAGTTCCGCCACAGTCAGGGCACGATTCCCTTCCAATCGGTTTGGGATCAGGACCACTTTCACACAGAAGAACGAAGCCACATTCTTGACACTCAATAAATTCAGACATAGGAAGTCACATAGGTTGGCTTCTGATAAATCTCTTCATAGGACTACGGGAGCATATACTTGACCACTATCTAAATAATATTGACTTGTATCTCAGGGTTCTTTTCTACTACTACCTTCTGCCCTTCATGGGTGAATTCAACCTTGATACATAGTTCAGGACGTTCGAAAAGGTCTTCAAGGGCATCTGCATCAACTGATTCATGTAGCGGTTTGATTTCACACTCAGTAGTGCCGTTATCCTCTGCAATCTCCTCAACTATTTCGTATATAATGGATCTCTCTACTTCCTGTTTTGTTGATTCAATCATAGTTTCCTTGGCTGAAATAGCGGCTCAGGGACAAAAAAGCTTTTTGTAGGTCCTGAAAGCGACGTTTCCAACGGTTATTGTGCGATTGCACATGGTACATGCCGGATACGCTGCTGGCTTTCGTCAATATAGATTCTACTCGAATAATGTCGGGAGGGCCAAAGCCACGGATCACCACTGATGATGTCCTGCAATTCTTTGTAGAAACTGATGATCGCTGTGAACCGTTTGATGCCCCTGAAATCGCGGAATATTTCTCATGCCATCGGAATACGGCGAGAAATAAATTGGAGGACTTGGTATTTATGGGCGATCTAGACTCAAAGAAAATAGCATCGGGGAAGGTGTACTGGATGCCATGCACCCGTAATTGTGATTAGTTATTCCCCATACCACCAACCATATCGTTACTGAAAGTACCCTGATTATGTAGCGGTATGTGTCCTGTCGGTTGTGTTGAATCATTAGACGGCGTCGGGGAAGGTCAGTAAATCGAAGGAGTTGAAGCGGAGAGACTTCGGTTGTACATGACGAAAATCTCCCGCTTCACCGAGCGTTGCGTCTCGATTGCACAAAGAGTTGCGGGTGAACGAGGCGAATCCGCCGCCCCGAGCGGTGGCGGCGGATTCGCCGACTAAGCCCTCGTTTCGCTGCATTGTCTCCGGATTTGCCTCGATACGTCCTATCGAATGACGATCGATCTGCTAAAGGAAATGCCGCAAATAACATGGGAGATCGGCCTTAACGTGGCCGATCTCCCCGCGCCTTCTACGCTGTGTAAGGCGTTTGATCGAATTGAGATGAGCGTCTGTCAAGTGCTGCTGCGCCAGTCGCAGCTGACTCGATGGAAACGCTGCTACTCCATGAGAGCGTGAAACAAAGCATGGGGCGCAAGAGACCGACGGTCGTGTCGTGCCACAGAGCACGTGCAGCTGACTGGTCCATGTGCGAAGGAAGCCGAGTCATGGGCGTTACAGCCCGACTGCCGCCGAGAGCGGCAGTCGGGAAGCCCGAATAGGTGCATCTCTGCTTCACGCACTGGCGTCCCGGGTGAACAGATCATGTATCTCGGAATCGACGTCCACAAACGGTACGCACAGGTGGCAGTAATGAACGATGCTGGTGAGATTGTCGAAGAGGTTCGCGTCAAGAACGCGAACCTCGACGATCTCGCTCAGCGGTATGCTGGTGCTCAAGCCGCGCTCGAAGCGACTAGCAATTACTACCACATCCACGATACGCTATCAGAGCATTTGGACGTGACTGTTGCTCATCCGCAGAAATTGAAGCAGATTGCTAACTCTGACAAGAAAACCGATCGCGTTGATGCGAAAGAACTAGCGCGGATGGTCCGGTTGAACTCAGTGCTGGAAAGCTATGTTCCAACCGACGAGATCAGGGAAGCCCGCGCACTTGTGCGCGGGCGACAAACGTTGATCGAAAACCGCACCAAGTACGCCAACAAGATCCACGGACTCCTCTCCGATCATGGCATCACGAAGGATGTGAAGCCACTCAACGTGGAGGGGCGAGAGTTCCTGCGGGAACTCTCGCTCCCAGCACCGTGGGACACGTTGTTGGAGTCATATCTCGAAATAATCGAGGTGCTTAGCGAAGAAATTCGAGAGCTTGATGCGGAGATTGAAGAGTACGCTGGGTCTCTGAAGGAGACCCAGCTCCTGATGACCATTCCGGGTGTAAGCTACTATACAGCACTTACAATCTATGCGGAGTTAGGCGAGATTGATCGATTCGATGGTGACAAAGAGGTCGTCAGTTATGTCGGATTGAATCCCGTGATCCGCGAGTCAGGCGACTCGCGGCTCGAAGGAAGTATCTCCAAACGTGGATCAAGTCGGGTTCGGTGGCTGCTCGTCCAAGCAGCTCATACTGCAGTGCATGCCTCCAACGACGAGTATCTAACCCGCTTCTACGAGCGGCTAGCAAGTCGGAAGAACTCACAGAAAGCAATCGTGGCAACAGCTCGGAAGATGTTGGTGTCGATCTATCATATGCTTGACCGAGGTGAAGTATATGATCCACCTGGCGTGAGTGCGTAGCCGAGAGATCTGAGGGCCGCCGAGCGGGCGGCCCTCAGTGGTCGGCCGAGGCCCTCCATGAGCGACTGCTCTCGTCAGCCAGCGACCGCACCGCTACAAGATACCGACCGCCTGCCGGCTATGGAAGCAGCAGACACTGGGACGGCATAATTATTTTATCGACAACGGTGGTTTGTTCGGGTAGCAGCGTTTCCATAGGTGCACGACCCGTCTGAACACGCTGCAATCGACGCTACGTTCTATGAACGAGATCGTGCAAGCAGCCACTACTGCCACCGAACGAATTATCGCGTTCAGACACTCAAAGTTACAAAACTCGTCGATACAGCAACGAAAGCTGTGCTCGGTCTTCACTGCTCAACGACGTTAGAAGGCAGCGACACAGACCTCTGTGAGCAGATCGCCCGCCGAAACGCGGGCGATCTGCGGTCTCTAGCCGCTGATAAGGGCTACGACAAGCAACAACTCCGCGAACGACTCCGTGAACTCGACATTCGCCCGCTAATCAAACACCGGATCTTCGCTCCGTACGATCACGCACACAACGTCCGCATTGACGAAGATCGGTACGCTCAACGGTCAATGACCGAAACCGTCAACTCCGCCGTCAAGCGCTCACTCGGCTACGCCGTGCGAGCGCGTAGCTGGTATCGAGGGTTCCGTGAAATCGCTCTGATGTGTGTCGTCTACAACATCAAGCGTGCCATCAAGCAGTGAAATCCACCGCCCTACAGCGATTCAACAGAGCTGAGTCCCCAGTAGACGAGCCCGCCGGCAACACTGGCCACTCCCAGGAGGACGGCGCCGACCAGCATGCCAGGCGCTCCGAGCAGTCGGCCCACTGAGTCGAGCAACCTGAGTGCAAACAGGATAGCCCCGAACGCGAATCCCCCAACGAGTCCGGCTATCATAATCGCGAGTACGTCTGTCCCCCCCCCCCACCGTCGAGGGATTCCCCGCCTCGAGAGATGTCCGTTCATTGTCCCTTGGTGCAGGTATTTCCTTACGTTCGTATACCGGTTTGTATCGATATATGATATCTATTCGGGGGCCTTAGCCACCGAGAGTCGAGCGTGATTTTATCAGTGGTGAAGGGACGACTCCCGGAAGCACCGCGAATCGTGTTGAGTCGGGCTCCCGATCCGACTCGCATTTCGAAACGGTAGCCAAGTCGAGTTGCGATTCGCTCTCCGAGTCGGAACGTGAAACTATACTGAACGTGTCATACAATAGTTCTCAACAGGTATAGTTCACAATCATTCTTGACTAAAACCAATAGCTGACGAAACCACCGGCTTATGCGCGAATTGAGAGCTGTATAATCGTCAGGTAGAGGGCGTGAGATGAATTCTATGACACGCTGATACTGGCTATTAATCCGACTCACTTCGAAGGAGAAATCGTGTTAGAGACTCCGCTCCGTCGCTGCCTCGGTATCATCATCCTGACCGTCGGCCTCTTCGTCCTGGCGGCACCGGGTGGTCGGTCGATGCGGCGTTGCAGACGACTCGAGCGGGGCAGACGAAATCGTGGTGCTTGCGGACGCAAACTTCGATTTCGGGGCTGACTATCGTGAGTCGACGCTGGCAGCCGCCGACGAGGCGGCTGCCTCCGAGAAGATAACGACCGCCGGTGTCACGGACAGTTCCGGTCTCGCGGCGGCACTCATCGCACCCGCCGACCGGCGCGCTAACCTCCGGGTCGGGGGTCTCCTGTACGTCCACGCGATTTCGATCGCCGGGGCTGCAGTCGTTGCGGGCCGGACACTCGTCGGTTGGTGAATCGATATTCGAGGGCTGGCACTCGAGCCGAAGAATCGCCTCCCGGTCGATCGCAGTTATGAGACGGACCGTCACGTGGCACTGGTGACTGATGGTGGGTCACAACGCGGCGAGTGATCGGCATGGAAGATATGCTGACCTATGTGCTGATCGCGTTTACGCTCGCGACGCTGTTCTCGATTCGATATCGATGGATCACCCCGCGATTGGCGAGCGTAGCAATGGCCGGCGCGATGATTCCCGATCACAATCGATTGAAAGGGTCGTTTCACCGGAGACGGCCGAATCGGTGCTCGGGCTGTCCGTCTCGTGGCGGCCGATGCACTCGATCAGCGGTGTCACAATCGCGACTTGCATCGGGGCACTCCTCGTCCGCCCCAGTATTGACGAGCGATTGCGATACTGCTCACAGTCGGTGTCCTGTCTCACTTCGTGCTCGACCTCCCGTTAATGCCGCTGGCAGGCTTGTATCGGTATTTCTGGCCACTCACCAGCTCGGACATCGTCGTCCCCAGATTCTACAGTAGCCGAGACCGAGGGACGGCATTCGTTGCGATTCTGCTCACACTCAGTGCCCGATCGATCGCACAGTGCCGACGGCATCGATCGCTCGAGACGGAGTCCACGATACAGGCCGATGGATGAGCGATCGAGACCCGGCGGATACGTCTCGAACGTGTCTCATCTATTCTTGACGCAGACGGGGGTCTCAAAAGAAAATGGAGACTGGATAGCTCCCTCTCCGTATCGGTCAGCGAGAGCGCGCGTCCCAGAGCTGAACCTAAGGCGTCTCGCACGCTGGACAGACGATGGCGACATTATCCTTGTACGTGTCACGCTCGAACGTCCCCGCGGCACACTGCGGTGTAGTCCGTCGTGGGGCGGCCTCCTCGAAGTAAGCATCTCCACATCCAAATTCCACGCTGATATAGAGCCTCTTAGGTGGATCTCTGATCCTACACCGACTGTTTCGCTCTGAGATGCCTTAGTATTGCCAAATTTTTGTTGTCCTATGACTCCACGAGTAGCTTCTATCGTCGAAATTAAAGGCTATCACCACGGCAAGATGAGGGTGTTGTTGGATCTGTGTTTTTCGTGGTGGATAAGTTGTGACATCCTCCTCGCCGTGAACGGCGAGGCTTCCCGTCCCGCAGGTGGGATATTTGCCGGTCTACGACACCGTCTGTTCTCTCGTTGTGAACGTCCCGCTCTCGCGGTCGAACAGGTATGTCGATGGCTGTGTCGTTCGAAAGGCGCATAGCGCCTTTCGTGATGACGAGAGACCGAAGGTCTCTCGAACCACCACACAGCCGTTGCTCCTATCTTCTCCGTGAGGACTCGGAGTTATCTTCTGGCGCATATTTTCCGCCCCGTTACAATCCGCGTTCCCGACCAACTCGCACGACGAGCAGACGTACAAGCCACGTTCGACCCGATTTGACTTCGTGGTGTCACCACAGTTTGAGCACGTCTTCGAGGTGTTCCACTCGTTCTTCTTCAGCACCTCGACCCCACGCATCTCGCCTTTGTACGCGAGGTACTGCGTGATGCGGTCGAACGCCCACGAGTGCAACTTCTTGTTGCCAGGCTTCCCCCAATCCGACTCTCGGACGTCTTCGGGCCAACTCACCGCGAGCGTCTCAACACCCCGCTCGACACATTCCGTGATGATGGTGTCCGTAAGAACGTGGTAGAAGTGCGTCTCACGGTTTGCGAGTTTCCGGCGTGCCTACATCGACTGCTTCGACGGGCCGTTCTCGCCCTCCGTGTCGTACTCTGCTCGGGTGAAGTAGTGTTTGTCCTGCTTGAGCGAGTTTCCGGGGTAGAGGACGTATTCGTCGGGGAATGCGACCGTGGCGACGTTTGTAATGCCAAGATCAATCCCGGCCACTTCGTCGCCCGCCGACTCGTTGGTTTCGAGTTCGAGCTTGCAGACGAAATGAAGTTCCCACTCCTCGCCGTTCCAGACGGCGCGAACGTTCTGCACCGTGTTGAATTCCGAAAGATCAACATCGGGACGAGTCTGGTACTCGCAGAGCAGGAAGTCCGAGAAGTGTTCTTTGAGGTTCGAGCCTTTACTGAGGCGGACGCGGTCGTTCTCGGGGTCGTGTTCGAAGCCGTCTGTTTTGAACGTGACCGTACTATGGGGCCGAGTGTCGCCCTGTTTGCGGTAGCCGGGCGGATTCGCCATGTCGTCG
This sequence comes from Natrinema sp. H-ect4, assembly GCF_041894845.1. Taxonomy (NCBI): domain Archaea; kingdom Methanobacteriati; phylum Methanobacteriota; class Halobacteria; order Halobacteriales; family Natrialbaceae; genus Natrinema; species Natrinema sp. H-ect4. The sequence goes on along the minus strand of NZ_JBHDYC010000010.1, from coordinate 4,231 downwards.
TCGTTGTGTCGCAGGTCGAACCACGACTGGAAAGCGTCAGAAAGTTCTTCGATGACTTTCTGACTGGATTGTGCGTTCAGGTCTTTCCAGCACGACTGGTTCTTCATATACACTTTGACCGTTCCTTCATCGGGGATTTCGCCAGTCTGGTTCCAGATGCGGTCGGCTGTCCAGCGTGCGACGTTCCAGATCTTCGAGGCGGAATCACCGAGCGAATCGAGGCCATCACAGACCTGTTGGTGGTTCTGGATGGAACCAACGTAGGTGCGAGTGACCTCAATCGCCATACACAGCCTATATCAGAATAAGTACTTAATGGTGAGGATTACTGCAGCGGTGAATATCCGGCCCTGTCATCGACAGTGGACTCTGGGGGAAGTGTCGGATTCACTCCCGGCGTAAACGCCGGGATTCTCTCCTCGTGGAAAGATAGCGGATGTTGACCGCATCGTCAGTCATCGTCGTCCTCTAGGAACTCGGCGATTGCCCGGCAGCGCTCGGCGATTTTCTCGTCGGTCAACGGCCGCTCGAACTCGACTCGCATCTCAACCATGTCGCCGCTGGCTGCCATCAGGGTCATCTCGGTTCACCGGAAACGTGCTCTTCGTGCTCGCCGGCGACGTCGTCTCGGTCGACGTTGGGTGACACCGGACGCACCCCCGTCGCGTATGCAACGTGCTTGATGTGCTTCTGCCACGATCGCGGAACTTGTGGTCAGAACACTCGTATGCCTCCAGTTGCGCTCGACAAGATACTCGCTCTCAGACTCGGTGCCAACGAGGCACTGTCCCGGGCAGTCACGAATGCGACCCTGGTCCTCGAGGACGGTCAGGTACTGGGTGAGCGCTCATCGGTCGAGACCGTCGACGCCCTCCTGGAGGGACTTGGCGGCCGCTATCAGTTACTCAGCTCGTTCCAGACGCCGGCGCGTTCGGCTGCCACGGAGTGCCCTGTAGCCAGCCTCGAACCTTGTGCTTGGCCGCGGAGGTTTCGTCGTCGCTCCAGGCGTCGTCCCAGTCGCCGACGGCCTCGAGCAGATCCGCGAGCGCGGCAGCGATGACCTCGTCGACGTCGTCGATGTGGTCGTTGATCCCTCGGCTACACCGAAGATGTTCAGTCGGCGGTCCTCGAGATCCTCATTAGCCGAGAGTTCGTAGAGAAAAAGAGGGGGGATTAATTCGACAGTGAAACGGCAATCTTTCTTTGCAGGAACGGTTTCAATCTTGAACCCGTGCAGCGTGTCATAGAATTTATTTCACGCCCTCTACCTGACGATTACACAGCTCTCAATTCGCGCATAAGCCAGTGGTTTCGTCAGCTATTGATTTTATTCAATTGGAGAGATTATGAATTGTATCTGTTGAGAACTATTGTATGACACGCCCAGTGAACTACCCCTGCCTACTCGCCGCCTTCGGCGGCTCCTTGAGGCAGGGGCTTCCTGCTTCGACGACGCGACTTGCAGACACACTAGTGGTGTCCACAGCGGTCGCAGTCTCCACAGGCGTTGCTTTGGAGTGAACCACTCCTAGTTTCTTCAGACCACGCGACAGAACGTTTAACGCTGCGTTCCAATCTCTATCCAGTTCAAACCCACACGACGGGCACGAGTGTTCCCGAACCCATAATGGTTTCTTGGTTTCCACCCCGCATGACGCACACTCTTTCGTCGTTCCACGTGCTTCAACTTCCACATAGTGCGTGCCGTGTTTGTCACAGTGATGTTCGAGAATCGCACGGAAGTCACTCCATCCAACCTCATGCTTGTTCCGCGCGTTCTCACTGCTTTCCAACATCGACTTCACGTTGAGGTTCTCAACAAACACAGCGTCGTACTCGATCGCGTAGAAATGAGCGAGCTTGTGCTTGTAATCACGCTTCTTGTTCGACATTCGAGCGTGAACTTCAGCAACACGACGGCGTTGGGATTCCCAGTTGTTTGACTCGTATTGCTTGCGGGAGAGCGAGCGTTGCTCGCGTTCGAGGTGCTCTCGCTCGTCGGATAAGTCAAGGCGTCCGATGGAACGCCCGTCTGAGTCGTGGATGAAGTTGAGAATCCCAAGGTCGAGCCCCACGGTATCCTCTGTCTCGATGTCTTTTGGAGTGGGTTTTGCTGGCTTGTCAGTACTGATGCAGAACGAGGCGTACCATGCACCCGTGGGCTCTTTCTTCACCGTGACTTCCTTGATAGCGTCGTGGTCTGGTAGGTCACGGTGTAATCGGATTGGGATTCCTAGGGTTTCACCGCGTACTTTTTTGAGTCGGAGTATCGCGCGGTCTCTTGGGCCACTCTTCTTGTCGAGTTCGAAGCCCGATTGCCGGTACGTGAAACTCCGGTACTCACGCGGTCCTTTCCAGTTCAACGAGCCAACGTCATAACCCTTGGACTTCAGCTTGCCGAGGTTGTTGATGTTGGTGCGGATGCGTTCGACAGCTTTCTGCAGTACGGTCGAGTATACCTGTTTGAGGTCAGTCCACTGCTGTTTGAGTGCGGGGAGGGCGTCTCGGACTTGCCAGACTCGCTGTCGAAGTGTACCGTTGTCTTCTGGTATTTTGTTGAATTCGTTGAGTGCGTGGTTGTAGACTTGTCGCACGGTGTTTCGATTCCAGTCGAGACTCTCCCGTTGCTCTGTTGTTGGAAAGAGTCGGAATTGCGGACTGTATTCCATGCGACTTGCTTCTGTCTACGAGTTATAGTTTGTTAAGCGTTTTAATTAGAATGGCTGTGAGGCGTGCGGGTGCTGTATCCCCGCCCTACTCGCTCGGCGTTGCCTCGCTCCTTGAGGACGGGGGCTTAGCACCCTCTACTTCAGCTAAAATAGTATTCAGCCAAATGGCGACAGTTCTTTGAGTACCACCCGCGTACCACGACGTATGAGCACGGGCGCGGACGACAACGGCGACGGGGACATGGTGAAGTTGAACGTGAAGGTCCCGAAGCGGCTTCTGGAGGAGATCGACGAACTGGCAGAGGAACTGGAATACACCAACCGGTCGGAGTTCATTCGGGAGGTGCTGCGCGACACCACGGAGCCGATTCTGACGCCCGGCGCGCAGGAGGGTGTCTCGGAGGGCTACGCGGACGTTGCAGCGGGGCGGACGATGTCCACGGACGAGGCCCGCGAACGCCTCGGTATCGACAACTGAGGGCTAAACGGTGGCTCACGAGGTCGTCCTGACGGAGACGTTGGTCGAAACGCTGGAGCAGTTCGAGACGAAGGATGCGGAGCGGATCATCAACAAGTTGGAGGACATCGACGACTTCCCGGACCATTTCCTTGACCGGTTGAAGAACCATCCCGGCTACAAGCTTCGCGTCGGCGACTTTCGCGTGCTGATCGATTGGGACAAGGACAACGAGGTGATTTACGCCATTGACGCCTTCGAGCGGAAGAAGGAGTACCGTGAACTCGGCAAGTATCGGGAGGTATGGGGGTCGTGGCGGGATGAGTAGTGGTGACAAACTGTGGCAAAGGAGAAAGACGATGACGCCGACCGCGATTCCGAGTCGAAGGGTGAGATCCACGAGCGGTGGGAGAAGAAGAGGGAGATTTTAAGCCGGTACAGACAAGCCAAGAGAGAGAGCTATCCGACGACCCGCGGGATGATCCTTGGGCCGTACACGAGTCTCCTGACCCGGAATCTGGCCAAGAACATCACGCCGCCGCTGTGGGAAGCCATCAAATCAGAGGCCTACCGTGTCCACCGTTGGTCGGTGGAACGAGATCGGTACGACAACCTGGAGTCTCCCGAGCATCGACTCGCAAAGACCCTCGGGAAGGTCCAGCTTCGGCACTACTACTGGTCGAAAGGGAAAACGAGGACCTCACGGAAAATCTGGACGGAGAGGACGCAACACGGCTGTATCTGTTCTTCGACCTCTCGACACTCAACCAGTCGGGCGTAGCCCGCGCCATCAAGAACCCCGACATCCGGGAGGCGCTGGGTATCGAGAACTCGGTGAGTCAATCGACACTGAACCGGATGCCGGGAAGGATGAACGACGAGACGCGACACTACTACGCCAGTGAGACCGAGACCCTGGTTCGACAGTTGTAGGACACGAAGCTCGAACACTGGTTCCGCAACCCGACGCCGGACACGATAGTCACTGACGGCGAAGGGTTCCCACCGGTCCAGGTGATCGCTCGGGAGCTCCGCTCGAAGACGTTCAAGTACCTCCGGCTGAAGCGCGACAGCAGTGAACTGGCCCCGAGGTCAAGCCTCGGGG